>JAXKWB010000056.1:0-13795 GCA_036172385.1 Halanaerobiales bacterium
GATTTAATCGCTCTAAAAATTGATCCTGCTGCCAGAAAAATTGATAAGCTTAAGCATTTTAAAAATATTATTAATTAAGCTTTGTTTGATTATTTTAAATCTGATAATAACTAATTATAAGATTGAAAGGAGAAAAAAATGTATTCCTATTTGTACTCAGCTGTTATTCATGGAGTAAAGGCAGAAATGGTAAAAGTTGAAGTAGATATTTCTAGAGGTTTACCCGGTTTTAATATTGTTGGACTGGCAGGAAAAACTGTTCGAGAATCAGCAAAAAGAGTGCGGTCAGCTATAGTAAATTCTGGGTTTGAATGGCCTGTTAAAAAAATTACTGTAAATCTGGCTCCTGGTAATATTAATAAATATGGCTCTCATTTTGATCTTGCAATTGCAGCTGTCTTACTCGAATGTTCTGGACAGATAAAAATTAAAAATAAAACTCAAAAATTTTTTGCAGGAGAATTGAATTTAAATGGTAACCTCAATCATGTAAAGGGTGTTCTCTCAATGCTGCTGGCAGCAGGAGAAAATAATTATCTGGAAGCCATAATTCCTGCTTCTAATCAAGAAGAATCCTTATTAGTTAAAAATTTAAATTCTTATTTACTAAAACATTTAAGAGAACTTGATAATTTAGAAAATAGTGCTGTAGAAGTTAATAATAATTCAAGTTCAAATACTAAATTAGCTTTAAATTATCCAGAACTTAGCGAAATTAAAGGTCAAAAAAATGCAAAAAGAGCACTAGTAACTGCAGCCGCTGGAGGTCACAACCTCCTATTGATTGGCCCCCCAGGTTGTGGTAAAACAGTGCTGGCAAAGTCGATAGTTAAACTGCTAGCACCTCTGAATAGGAAAGAATTGCTGGAGACAGCCTCAATTTATAGTATCAATAATAATTTGGAAGAACTTAATCTTAAAAAGAGATATCGTCCTTTTGTAGCTCCTCACCATTCAATCACTTCTGCTGCTTTAATTGGAGGAGGTCAGATACCTGTGCCTGGAGAAATATCTCTGGCCCATAATGGTGTGCTTTTTTTAGATGAACTACCTGAATTCAAAAATAGTGTCCTGGCAAATTTGCGAGAACCTCTGGAAAGAAAGAAAATTAAAATTGTTCGCCATCAGGGTAGTTATTATTTTCCGGCAAACTTTCAGTTTCTGGCCGCAATGAATCCCTGCCCCTGTGGTTTTGCAGGTGTTAAAGATAGGAAATGCAAGTGTTCGGAGCGAGATATTGTTAGGTATCAGCAAAAACTTTCAGGTCCTTTAAAGGATAGAATTGATCTGCAAATTGAAGTTTTACCCTTAAAAAAAGATGAAATATTATTAAAAGAATCTGAAACTAATAATATCAACTATAGTCAACGAATAAAAAAGGCCCGCAAAATGCAGGCAAAAAGATACAAAAATACTGCTATCAAAAATAACTCTGAACTGCAGTTAAAAGATATAGAAAAATACTGTCAGCTGAATAGCAGCTGTGACAAAATCTTAAGTCAGGCCTATGAACGTCTCAAACTAAGTGTACGAGGCTATATTAGACTAATGCGGATAGCACGGACAATTGCTGATTTAAATAGTAATCCTCAGATTGAAGAATCTAATTTAATAGAAGCAGTAGACTTTCGCTGGTATGCAGAAAAATCAGAAATGCTTCTTTAGATATTTAATTAAGGGGACCCCCAGGATTAAAACAACTGCTGCTTCACTTAATCCAATTTGAATAACGCTTAACCAGTACGGAAGACCAAATAAAACATGCAGATAAATACTGATTAAAAAAGCATTGAATAAAATGGGGCTTAAATAGGCAAAAATATTATCCCGATTTTTATATGTCACATAGGCAGCCAATAAAGTAACCAGACTACCCCCAACAATATCAACTAAACCAAGTCCCCCTATAATATTGGCCAGCAGCACACCTAAAAATAATGCCGGTATGGCTTCGGGAAATAATATGGGGAGAACTGTTAGAGCTTCGGCAGCTCTAAATTGAATTGGTCCAAAACTTACAGGAGCCAGAAAATATGTAATAACAACATATAAAGCAGTAATTGCGGCTCCTCTGGCTAATTTTTTTGTATCCATTTTTTATCTCCTTTCTTTAAGTACGTAAGATATAAATATTTAATAAACAAAATTATGCAATAAAGTGATTCAATATTATTTCAGAAAAACCAAAGTTATTCTGGAACTCTACCAAATGATTTACGGTGAATTGGAGAGGAACCATGTTTTTCTAGAGCTGCTATATGTTCTGCAGTTCCATATCCTTTATTAGATTTAAAATTATACTGTGGAAATTTTTCAGCATATTTAAAAATAATATTATCCCTTGTTACTTTCGCAATTATAGAGGCTGCTGCAATAGCATTAACCTTTGCATCACCATCAACTATTGTATGCTGTTCTACAGTTAGATCCGGAATAACTGCATTACCATCAACCAGAAGAATATCCGGATTATTTTCTAATCTAGGCAGCAGATCTTTAACTGCCCTTTTCATAGCCACAAAGGTAGCTTCCCGGATATTATATTTATCTATTTCACTGCTGGTAGCCTGTCCAATACCTACCCTGGCCTTTTCTCTAATTTGAGAAAATAATTCTTCTCTTTTCTGCCGGGAGAGTTTTTTTGAATCATCAAGACCAAAAATTTTTGCTCCGGGGTCCAGCACAACTGCTGCTGCTACAACAGGACCAGCAAGAGGACCTCTCCCAGCTTCATCCAGACCAACTATCATCTGATAACCTTTTGTCTGCAGTTTAGCTTCAATTTCATTCATTTTGTTCCACTTCTCTTGCACAGCTTCCTTTTTAGTAATTTTTCGTTCCAGGCTAGCTGCAATTTTTTGAATCCCTTTACGGGAATCCTGGTTTAAGATTTCAATTATCTCCGGCAGCTGTTTATTTATTTCAAGCTCAGCAGCAAATGATTTAACTTCTTTAATAGTCAGCTGTGAAAAATCAGGTAAATTTAATTTTTTATTCATCTTGATTTTCCACCTTTAATTCAGATGCTTCGGCTGGTTTTTCCAGAGTTATTTCGCCCAGCTTACCATCACGAAAATCATTAATTACTATCCCCGCTGCTCGATTGCGATCCACTTTACCTCCGGTCATTAAACAGCCTCTTTTGCGTCCAATATCAGCAAGAATATCGTAGGGATGGTCTTCTAAAAAATCAAGCTCATAGGCGTCTAACAAAATCTCTTCATTTATATTTACAATAAATTGAATTAATTTATAAGCAGCAAGCTCAAAATCAAAAATGTCATTATCAACAGCACCTGTTAATGCTAATTTATAGGCCATATCTTCATTCGAAAATTTAGGCCATAAAATACCTGGTGTATCAAGCAGCCTGATCTTTTTACTAACATTAACCCACTGCCTGCCCCTGGTTACTCCTGGTTTATTGCCAATAGTAGTTATATTAGAACCAGCAAGCAGATTAATCAGGGCAGATTTACCTACATTTGGGATACCAATAATCATTGCTCGCAGCCGGCGGGGGTTCCTCCCTTTTTGTGCCAGTTTAGCAGCAATACGGTCATAAGTATTATTTAATATACTCTTTAATTCACTCACACCTTCACCTGTCAGAGAATTAAGCAGCACTGCATCTTCATCTGTCTCATTTTTAAAGTATTTAATCCACTTTTGATTATATTTCGGGTCAGCCAGGTCTTTTTTATTTAAAACAGTGACTTTAGTCTGATCATTAATTAATTTTCTCAGATCAGGATTCTGACTGCTTAAAGGCACTCTTGCATCAACAACCTCAATTACAATATCGACTAATTTTAAGTCTTCCTTCAAAATTCTCTTTGCTTTGGCCATATGGCCGGGATACCACTGTATCATTATAAAAACTCCTTAAAACTTTTTTCTGAATCAGATTATTATTAAATAATAATAGATTTAAATATTGAAAAAAGGTGGAGAAAGTCCCCACCTTAGAATCAAATAATTATTTTCTTTCTTCTCTTTTTTCTTTAATTCTGGAAGCCTTACCTCTTCTATCCCGCAGATAATAAAGGCGAGATCTTCTAACATCACCACGGCGTACTACAGTAATTGTATCTAACTTTGAAGTATGTAGTGGGAAAGTTCTTTCCACACCTACACCGTGAGCAACCTTACGAATAGTGAAAGTTTCGCTTAAGCCACCACCATTTCTTCTAATTACAACACCTCTAAATGGCTGCAGTCTTTCTTTTCCACCTTCGGAGATTAAAACTTTAAGATCTAATGTATCTCCAACAGCAAATTCGGGAATATCATCACGAATTTGTTCTTTTTCTATTTCATTGATAATGTTCATCTATAAACCTCCTCTCAAAAAATATTTAAATTTATGCTTCCCACCAGGGATCAGATAATAAACGGTCCATAATTATCGAAGCAGCACTTCTAACTGAGAGATGATTAAAATCTCCTCTACCCCAGATTGGAGAGAGCATATAATCACAGTCAGCAATCATTTCTTTAGTTAATCCATAACCTGTTCCATAGATAATCAAAAAGGGACGCTCAACTTGCTGCAGTTTACTGCGCATATTTTTATAAGATATAGTATTAGGATATTCGCGGGCATCAGTAGCTATTAACAGGGGCTCTTGACCGGTTTCTTCCTTTATTCTGGCTTTAACTTCCTCTAATTCAGAGGCAATTTTAAGTACAGAAAAGGCCTGATGCCGATTATAAACATAATCTGCACCTCTACCACCTGTCCAGTAATCCCTGACTCTCTCTACCAATTCCTGCTGCGATTTTAAATTGTTTATTATATAATATTTTTTTATATCATAGGTTTTTGCAGCTCTTGCTATATCATGTAAATCATAATTTGTTACAGTTGTTGTAATAACTTCGCCCAGTTTATTATAGATAGGATTATGAACCAATCCAAGATAAACATCTGCCTCAATTTTACTCATCAACTTCACCCTTTAGTTCCAGCTTTATTTCTTTAAGTAATTCTTTTTCTTGCTCACTAAGCTTTTTATCTTCCAGCAGATCTTTTCTTCTTAAAAAAGTCCTTCTTAAAGACTCTTTTTTGCGCCAGCGTTCAATTAACTGATGATTACCGCTAAGTAAAACATCAGGAACTTTAAGACCATTATATTTTTGGGGTCTGGTATAATGAGGATGTTCTAAAAGACCATTATAAAATGAGTCTTTTTTAGAAGAATCTTCAGCACCCAGAACACCACTTAAGAGTCTGGATATTGAGTCAACAAGAACCATTGCCGGTAATTCTCCACCGGTAAGTACATAATCGCCAATAGAAATTTCCTGATCTACAATAGTATCTCTTACTCGCTCATCCACACCTTCATAACGGCCGCAAATAATTGTTAAACCTTCTTCCTGACTCAAATCTTTCACTAAAGCCTGAGTTAATTCCTCACCCTGAGGACTCATCAGAATTGTTTTCGACTCCGTTCCTCTTTTATTTTGAGTATCCTGCCAGGCCTTAAAGATCGGTTCAGCCTTCATCACCATCCCAGCTCCTCCACCATATGGAGGTTCATCTGTTGTGTGATGTTTATCATCAGCAAAATCGCGAATATTAACTGTTTTAATATCTATCAAATCTTTTTCTCTGGCTATTTTTAAAATACTCTCACTAAAAGGTCCCTTAAACATCTCGGGAAAAAGAGTTAAAATATCAAAAAACATAAATTCAGCTCCTAAAGATCTAAGATTCCCGGAATTGGGTCTACAATAATTTTTTGATTCTCAAGATCAATTTTTAGAATCATCTCACGACTGGCAGGCAGCATATATTTTTTTTCCTGGCCTTTAACCAGAAAAATATCTGTGCCTGAAGTATCAACTACATCTACTAATTTTCCCAGATATTTGCCAGATTCTAAATAAACCTCACAGTCTATTAGATCACTGACATAAAAGTTGTCTTCTGGAAGCAAATATTTTTCAGACTCATCAATTAAGATCTGATAATTTTTAAGTTCCTCTGCTTCATCAATAGAATTGACAGCAAAAAACTTAATTATTACAAATTGTTTGTGGAATCGAATATATTCAATTTCCAGCTCTTTAAAATCGTCATCTCTTTTTAGATAAACAGTATCAATATCTAAAAAGCGCTCAGGGATATCAGTTGTAGCTTTAACTCTAACCTCACCCTTATTTCCCTGAAAACGAGTTATTACTCCAATTTCTAAATAATTATCACTCAATTATTTCACCAGCCTGAAAAATTATTTAATATCAACCTTTACATTTGTTCCTTCTTTTGCTGCTGCAGCATTAACAACGGTTCTAATTGCTTTTGCAATGCGGCCTCTTTTACCAATGACCTTACCCATATCATCATCTGCAACAGAAAGTTCAACAGTAATAGAATTATTATTTTCAACTCTATTAACCGAAACTTCAGAAGGATTGTCTACAATAGATTCGGCAATAAATTTTATCAGTTCTTCCATGGAGAAAACCTCCTTTTAATTACTCATTACCGTGGTACTTAGCCATAACACCTGACTTTTTCAATAAAGTCTTAACTGTATCTGAAGGTTTTGCACCATTATTTAACCACTTGAGTGCTTTTTCTTCGTCAATATTATATGTTTCTGGCTCAGTTGTAGGATCATAAAAACCTAATTCTTCAACAAAGTAGCCCTGAGGAGCTCTCTTTGAATCAGAAACAATAACTCTGTATGATGCATTACGCTTACTTCCAATTCTTTTTAAACGAATCTTAACTGCCATCTATCAAACACCTCCCTCCATTGATAATAAAAGTTGTAAAATCTATATTAATTGAAAAATGGTAGATTAAGGCCTCCACCTTTTTTCATTTTACCATTGTTTAATTGTTTCATCATTTTTTTAGTCTGCCTGAACTGCTTTAGCAGACGATTTACTTCCTGAATACTGGTACCACTACCCTGAGCAATTCTTTTGCGGCGGGAACCATTAATCACTTCTGGATCTCTGCGTTCTTCGGGAGTCATAGAAGAAATAATAGCTTCAATATAGTCAAGCTGTTTATCATCAACCTGCATATTTTTAAGCTGTTTTGCTCCACCAAGACCAGGAATCATACCCAGAATATCTTCCATTGGCCCCATGTTCCTTACCTGTTCCATCTGCTCCATAAAATCTTCTAAAGTAAATTCATTTTTCCTCAATTTTTCTTCTAAAGCCTTTGCCTTTTCTTTGTCAATACTTTTTTCTGCTTTTTCGATTAAACTTAAAACATCACCCATCCCTAAAATTCGAGAAGCCATTCGATCAGGATGGAATGTTTCTAAATCAGCAAGTTTTTCTCCTGTACCGGCAAACTTAATTGGCTTACCTGTGATTGCTTTAATTGATAAAGCAGCACCACCACGGGCATCACCATCCATCTTGGTTAAAACAATTCCATTGATATCAAGACGCTCATCAAAGTTTTTAGCAACATTAACAGCATCCTGTCCGGTCATAGCATCAACAACTAAGAGAATCTCGTCTGGATCCACTTCAGATTTAATTGACTCCAGTTCTTCCATCATCTCCTGATCAATATGCAGACGCCCTGCTGTATCAAGAATAATCGTGTCACAGTTATGAGTAGAAGCATAATTAATACTGCCTTTAGCAATATCAACTGGATTACTGTCTTCTCCCATTGAGAATACAGGTAAGTCCAGTCTCTCTCCCAGAACCTGCAGCTGTCTAATAGCTGCCGGACGGTAAACATCTGCCGCAACTAAAAGTGGGTTTTTACCATCTTTTGATAATTTGCGGGCCAGCTTACCAGCACTGGTAGTTTTACCGGAACCCTGAAGTCCCACCATCATAATAATTGTTGGAGGTTCAGATGAGATTGCAATATCTTCTTTACTGCCACCCATCAGCTCCTGCATTTCTTCGTTTACAATTTTAATAACATGCTGGCCGGGAGTTAAACTTTCCATTACTTCCTTACCAACAGCTCTATCTTCAATTTTAGAAATAAAGTCTTTTACAACTTTATAGTTAACATCTGCTTCTAAGAGAGCCATTTTAACCTCTTTTAAAGCAGCCTTAACATCTTTTTCTGACAGTTTACCTTTTCCCCGTAACTTATCAAAGGTATCCTGCAGTTTTTCAGCCAGATTGGAAAAAATCATAATATACCTCCTCTAGAGGATCGATTTAATCGATTCCAGTTTTTTGCGTAAATCTTCATTTTGGTCTTCAGCTAAGATACCCTTAGCTGCCATCATATTCTCTAAGTCATTTATATTTTTTCTAATTCTGTTATACTTTTTTAATAAACCTAATTTAGCCTCATAATTTTCTAGACTGTCCTCACTTCTATGCAGATGATCATAAACACCCTGCCGGCTGATACCGATATTATCAGCAATCTCCGATAGAGATAAATCATTATAGAAGTAACTTTTAATAATCTGCTGCTGTTTTTCAGTCAGCATAGATCCATAAAAATCAAACAACATTGTAATTTTAATAGTTTTCTTCAGCACAAAAATCACCTGTAAAGTTAATTTACTTAACACAGGTGCTAGTATATGATATTTTGGAGCTTTTGTCAAGCTAAAATTTCAAAAAACTACTAAAGATTTTAAGAAATTATATTTTACTAAAGCACAGTAATTAATCTCCAGTAAAAATATAGATTAAACTAGAATTCGTAAGCTAAAATTAATCAGGTTTTCTTCCTGATCAGCACGTCGTGTGCTGCAGTCAGCTTGCAGACCTCCTGTCTGCAGACCTGATTAATTTTATTTGCTCATTAAGTTTAATTAACTATATTTTTAAGTCAATAAATTACTGTGCTTTATTTAAAATTTATTATAAAAATTTTACAGTTTTGAAATTTAAGCTGACAAAATTCTTTTGATTAATATCTCTATTAGAAATAATTTACTAAGTTAATTTTATCTAATTTTTCTGAGCTCAATCTATTCTTTAATTATATTTTTAATTAAATTTTGAAATTTTAAGGTTGCAAAACTCTCTTTGTTAATATCTGGATTAGAAGTGCATAAACAAATTTGACAAGCTTCATTATAATGCTAAAGTTTTAGCTCATCTATATTAATTATTTATACTCTTCCTTTAGGTTATTAGCAAGCTTTTTTCTGTCTAACTTTCCGCTTTTCATTTTTGGCAGTTCTTTAATAAAATAGATTTTATCTGGTAAATATTCAGTTTTTAAATTTTCTCTGCAGTATTTATAGACATCTTTTATCTTTAAATCAGGATTGGATTTAACTATTGCAGCAATTAAAAGTTTATCTTTTAAATAATCATCTGCAGTAATTACAGCTGCTTCGGCAATTTTTTTATTGATTTTCAACACTGATTCAAGTTTATAAGGATTCACTTTATTTCCAGCTTTATTTATAATATTATCCTTCCGACCTGATAAATAAAGATAATCCCCCTCAAAATAGCCCAGATCTTTAGCTGAAGCTTCAGGACGATAGGCTGGAGCAAGATAGGGACTTTTAACCCAAATTTCGTTATTTTTGATTTTAATATCTACCCCTGGAAAAGCTCGACCTACAGTCCCTCTGTTTTCTAATAATTGATCATAATAAGCATAGCTAACATAACTGAGTTCACCTGCTCCATAAAATTCGCATATTTCTGCCTCAGGAAAAAAATAATTTAGTTTTTTAAGTGTTTCTAAATCCATTTTTGAACCAGCAGTTACTATACTTTTAACTTTCTTAATAGATTTTGGAATTTCTTTTAATAAGATACGGTAATGAGCTGGAACCATAAAAAATGCATTAATTTCTTTATCTTCAATAATTTTTAACCATTTTTTTGGAAAAATTGACTTAGAAAAAACAACAGTTCCACCAGCAGCAAGTAACTGTAGGATATTATTTAAATTACCAGTATAAACTATAGAACCCGTAATTAATAATTTGCTATTTTCATTGAAAGAAAACATTTCTTTTTGAATCTCAAAAGCCGATGTCCAGCTTTGATGATCTCGCCAGATAACTTTAACTTCTCCTGTACTACCAGAACTGAGAGCACCTAAAAATATATCCTCTTTTTTAGGTTTTAATAATTGATTAGCAGCTTCATTATTTTTCACCATAAATTTCAAGTTATCGTTTAAAGTTATCAGCTTACTTTCGATTATTGAAACTGGCTTTACTTTTTTGATTATATTTTCCTCTTTCGTCTCTGACAAATCAGCTTCAATTAAAATACTAATTAAATTGGCTCTGGCAGCTCCATACAGATAAAGAAGTGCATTTATTGGTTCTTTTACCTTGATAATTAATTTATCGCCTGCTGAAAAATTTTTACGTAAATTTAAAGAAATACTTCTGATCTTCAGACTCAATTCTCGATAACTAATTTTTTGATTACCATTAATTAGAGCAATTTTTTCTGGATTTTTTTCTGCATACGCTAAAACCTTATCATAAATTAACATAAATTCTCCTTATTTAATCTTTTTAATTAATGTTCCAACTCCCTGTCCTCCGGCAGCTCCCATAGCCGCCAGTCCGTATTGACCATTAATCTTTTTTAAAGACTGTAATAAATGAAGTAAAATAATAGCACCAGAAGCTCCATAAGGATGACCATAGGCCAGAGCTCCACCTAAAATATTCACTTTAGCAAGATCCAGCCCGAGTTCCTGACTGCAGGCCAGTATTTTTACTGCAAAGGCCTCATTGATTTCTACAGCGTCAAGATTAGAAGTATTTAAATTCTCACCAGCCAGAATATCTTTCACAACTGGAACTGGTCCCATTGGTGAAAGATTAGGATCTACACCTTTAGCACTTCCTTTAATAAATTCTGCATCTGCTTCTAAATCATACTTTTTTAAAAATGACTCTGAAACAAGAATAACAGCAGCAGCTCCATCATGAGTTAAACATGAATTACCAGCTGTAATTTTCCCATCATCTTTAAAAACAGGTCTTAATCTTTTTAAAAGCCTATAGGAAATATTTTTTCTTATACCTTCATCCTGATCAATTAATTCATTTCTACTATTTTTAACAGGGAAGATTATATCATCCAATAATCCAGTTTGCTGTGCTCGCAGAGCTTTTTGATGGCTCTTAATTGCCCACCGGTCCATTTCTTCTCTACTAATATTATCATATAATTCAGCGACATTTTCTGCCCCAATACCCATATCAGAATCTCCAATTTCTGCCGGCGAAAAAAATGCTCTTTCGAGAAAATCACTTTTTTCTTGAAATCGGGGATCATTTTTATTCAATTTCTTCTTTATTTCAAGACTGGTGCTCTCCAGACCTCCAGCAACTATGATTTCAGACTGACCAGACTTTATTAAGGCAGCTGCCATATTAATTGAACTTAATGCTGAACCACACTGAAAATCAATAGTAGTGGCTGGAATAGAAAGCGGCCAACCAGCCTTTAGAAGTGATAAGCGGGCAATATTGCCACCAGGACCAACAGCATTTCCCAGCATAACCTGATCAATATCAGCAGCTTCCAGCTTATATTTTTCTAGTAAAGCATTAAGAATTTCAGCTGTTAAATCTTCTGGCAGCATTTTTTTAAAATAACCGCCTGTTTTCCCAATTGCTGTCCTTAAACCACCTAAAATATAAACTTTCCCCATTTTAATACCTATTTCCTAAACTTTTATTGATTCTAATTCCAAGATAAGCAGCCAGTACTGCTTTAAATAAATCCCCAGGTATAAAAGGCAGACTACCAGCAAGGAATGCTTCTTTTAGTCCCATCCCGGTTGCCTGACTCAGCCAGATAAAGCCAAGAAAGTGAATTACAATAATTCCACCTGTAATCACCCCTGCTAAAACCTGCCAGAAATTTTCTTTATTTTTAGTTAAGATACTAATAATTATACCACCAATCAAAAACCCAATTAAATAGCCACCAGAAGGACCAAATATTACTCCCAGACCCGCTCTACCACCAGAAAAAACAGGAACACCTGCAATTCCTAAAAATAAAAAAGTACCAATTGCCAGTGCTGTCTCCTGAGTCGATAATATTACTGCAGCAACCATAACAGCCAGCGACTGAGCTGTAATCGGAACCGGGCTAAATGGTAATGGTATAGTTATATAACTTAAAACACTAATTAAGGCAGTAAACAGGGCGGAATAAGTCAAATTTTTAACACTAATTTTTTTAAACATTTAAATTCTCCTTTATGGTTATTTTGAAATTAATTTTATCATCTACTAAACCCAAAAATCTATTATCATCTATTTCATTTAAATAGATACTTTCACCGGCTCTACTCGGTCTAAAATACTTAATTTTTATTTTTTGAGCAAATCTGTTTCTTTGTGCTAAAAAATCTTCAAAAGTTAGCAAAATTAACATCCCCTGCACTACAGGGTCAGATTTTAAATGAATTGAATTCAAATCTCCACTTAAATCTGCAAAGCTTTCTATTTCTTGTTTACTAAATGTTCTCCAGCTGAAACTTCTTTTTAAATTTAATTCTTTTTTTGAATTTTGGTTTTGTGAATTCTTTAATTTTTGATTTTTAGTCCTAATTAACTTTGAATTTAAAATAAGAAGTGTATTATCCTTAAAACTAACTGTTGACTTCAATTTTAAATAAGAAAATTTATCAAATTCTCTTTCAGAAATTATTTCTGAACTTAGAGAAAAATCCATCTTTAAAGATGGATTTTGATTAATAATTAACTCCTGTTGGGCAATATAATATTCAGATTCAACTTCTTCAGCAAGGAGTGATAGGGAATAAATCCCCGCCAGAACTGCCGGGATTTTAGAGCCCCAATCAAATTTGAGTTCAAATTTTTTCTGCCATTTAGCTAATAATAAACCATCAATAAAGATTTTACTCCTCATTACTGAAAAGTGCCTCAATAAATTCATCAGGATCAAAATTCTGCAGATCTTCAGCTGCCTCTCCTACACCAATTAACTTAATTGGAATATCCAGTTCATTTTTTACAGCAATAACTATTCCACCTTTTGCTGTACCATCAAGTTTTGTGAGTGCAGTTCCATCAACTGCCACTGCTTCATTAAATAATTTTGCCTGAGAAATCGCGTTCTGTCCTGTTGTTGCATCAAGCACAAGTAATACCTCAACACCAGCATTAATTGCGGCAGCTTCTCTGTCAATCACTCTTTTAACCTTTTTTAATTCTTCCATAAGGTTTGTCTGTGTATGCAGGCGGCCGGCTGTATCAACTATTAAAAGATCAATCCCTTTTGCATGAGCAGACTGAACAGCATCATAAGCAACTGCTGCTGCATCTGAGCCTTCCTGCTGAGATATAACACTAACACCAAGTCTATCTCCCCAAATCTGCAGCTGTTCAATTGCTCCAGCTCTAAAAGTATCACCTGCTGCCAGCATAACTTTTTTACCCTTTTCCTTATATCTGCCTGCAATCTTTGCAATTGTAGTTGTTTTACCAGCACCATTTACGCCGACCACCATGATGATATTTAAGTCATGATCAAAATTAAATCCACCTTCTTCATTCTGCAGCAGGGTTTTTAATTCTGATTGAAAATACTGCATAAGTTCTTCTGGTTCAGTAATTTCTTCTTCCTCAACATCTTCTTTCAATTTTTCAATAAGGGTGAAAGTTGTTTTAACACCAACATCAGCCTGAATTAAAACTTCTTCCAGTTCCTCAAATAAATCATCATCGATATTAGTTCTACCTGTGAAAATATTGCTTACTTTATTAACAAAACCTTCTTTTGTCTTTTTTAAACCATCTTTTAATCTCTGTAAAAAACCCATTATAATGCCTCCTCAAACATAGTCTCATCTATTTCTTGATCT
>JAXKWB010000057.1:0-7329 GCA_036172385.1 Halanaerobiales bacterium
CTTATTTTGCTGATTTAAACAAATATATAACTTAACCTTCAATTTCTTTATTGACTAATTTTTCTACATAATCTAAATGATTTCGCATTTCTGCTCCAGCCTTTTCCGGATCATGATTCTTTAAAGCCGTAAAAATTTGCTGATGCTGTTCGGCAAATTCAGACATTGTTTCCTCTTTGGAGACCAGTTTGGTTCTTGTATTTTTGATATGAAAATCCATTGCTTCCGAAATCGAGCGCATAAAAAACAGCAGCACTTTATTTCCACTGGCCCGGGCTATAGTATAATGAAACATTTTATCGGCTTTAATACTTTCTTCTTCATAACCGGAACTGGAAAGCAGATCATCAATATAAGTCTGCATTTCCTCAATTTCTGCTGCAGTCGCCCTTTCTGCTGCCAGTTTAACACAGTCAATTTCCAGAACTCTTCTTAATTCCAATAATTCTTCCGCCACATTATCATTTAAAAGCAGAATCAGAGAAAGTGGATTAAAAAAGTCTTCATCAAAAGAGTCACGGATAAAAGTTCCCTCACCCGGCCTGCTTTCGATTAATCCGATCATCTCCAGAGCACTAAAAGCCTCTCTGATTGAGGCCCGACTGACTCCCAGGTCTTTTTTCAATTGTCTTTCTGAAGGCAGTTTATCCCCTTTTTTTAATTCACCCTCATAAATCAATTCTCGTATTTGTTCAATTATCTGTTCATAGACTTTATTGTTTTTAATCTGTTTAAATTCCATTATCTTTCCTCCAAAAATTATAATTCAAATTTATCTCCCACAGAAGCTAATTGAACCATATCTCCAAGAGCCTCTTTAAATAAGACTGCTGCCTGCCGACCTGTACAGTGCATCGGTGCCAGTAAATCCAGCTCAAGCTCTTTAAAATATTCTATCAGTTCATTAATTTCTTTTCTGCCTGCTCTTTTAAGATGCATTCCTCCAAAAACAGCTGCAATTTTTTTATCGCCTACAGCTCCTCTAATCTCATCAATTATATTTTTAACACCCTTATGACTGCAGCCGAGCAGAATCACAATTCCACTTTCAGTTTCAATGAATAAGGAAGTATCGTCAGCAAAAAGATCAGTTTTTTCTCCCATTTCATTATCAACTACATATCTTTCATTCAGATAGCTGGCCCGAGCTGCAGGGATTTCTCCAGTGTTATAAATCCCGGCAGCTGCAGCAATTGTAGTTTCTGCTGCAGTAAAATTACTAATATCCGATTTATCTAAATTTGTCCCAATAAATTCTAAGCCCTCAGCTTCTTTTTTGTATTTAGGCTGAAAAATATCACTGTGAGCAAAAACTCTAACTTCAGGATTAATTTCCAGCAACTTTTTCAATCCTCCTGTATGATCATCATGACCATGGCTTAAAAAAACAGTATCAATTTTCTTTAAATCTATGCCTGCCTTTAATGCATTTGAAACCAGAACTTCTCCCTGGCCCGTATCGAACAAATATTGCTGCTCATTATATTTAAAATAAATGGAAAGTCCATGTTCTGCAAGAAATTTTCTTTTTTCAACTGTATTATCTGACAGAATAGTTAGTTCTAATTTCTTAGCCATTATCTAACCTCCACTGATAATCGAGAAATTTTTCTTAATATAAGTATACATCGCCGACAGAGCTTTTTCAATTAATAAGCAGGTTTCTCAGTAAAAATATAGAAATAATAGAATAAGAATTAAATTTTAATTTTTTTAGAAAAATCATTATAAAGGAGAAAAATTATGAATAGAAATAAATTGGTCTTATTTTTGCTGCTGCTTTCCTTAATTCTTATTTTCAGCATAAATACTACTGCTCAGAATTTAAAAATTCATTTTATTGATGTTGGTCAGGGAGACTCAATTCTGATTGAAGCAGCCGGGGGACAAAATATTCTGGTTGATGGTGGTGACCGGGCAGACAGAATTACAGCCGGAATAATAAATTATCTCAGGGATCAAAATGTAAAAAAATTGGATTATCTGATCAGTACCCATCCTCATGCTGACCATATTGGGGGATTAGTAGACATTATTGACAGTTTTAAAGTTGGAACTGTGCTGGACAGCGGTAAAGTCCATACCTCTAAAACCTATGAAAATTATTTAATCAAAATTGATCAGGAAAACATCCATTTTGAAACGCCTCGTCAGGGAGATAAATTTAAAATTGGAGAGAGTGAACTCTATTTTTTACATCCTGATCAGAACTTAGATAATTATGATTTAAATAATTCTTCTCTGGTCTTTCTGCTTAAATTTGGGCAGCAGAATTTTTTATTTACCGGAGATATTGAAGCAGAAGTAGAGAGAAAACTGCTTGCCGAAAATCCCGAACTCAAAGTTGATATAATTAAAGTCCCTCATCATGGAAGTAAGACTTCCAGTTTTGCCAGCTGGATAAAAAGTATTCAACCAGAAACTGCAGTAATCCAGGTTGGAGAAAATCATTACGGCCACCCTGCAGCTGAGGTTCTGACGCTTTATCAAGAACAGGGGGCCCGGGTTTTTAGAAATGATTTAAATGGCAATATTGTTGTTACCGCTGACGGCAAAAATTATACTGTAAAAGTTGATAGAAGCGCAAATAACAGAACAGATAGAAAAAATAATGCTGCAGCTGAAAACACTTCTCCCGCGAAAATAAAATCAGAATCTAAAAATAAAGCTGACAGCAGCAATTTAATCAATATCAATACAGCCAGTGCTGCTGTTTTGGATCAATTATGGGGAATCGGTCCAGTAACTGCCAAAAAAATTATAAACTACCGCCAGAAAAATGGACTTTTTAGCCAAATTGAAGAAATAAAAAAAGTTGATGGAATTGATGATGGTAAATTTGGGCGCTGGTATGATAAAATTACAGTAAAATGAAATAAGCAGACGTTTGGTACCAGGTACAAATACATAAAATAAGGAAAGGATGATTTGATGAAGGTAACAGTTGATAAAATTGAAAATGGAAAGGCCAGACTTTTAATTAGACCTCAGGAAAAGGAAGATTTTTTGCTGCCAGTTGAAGAACTCCCAGCTAAAACAGCAGAAGGCAGTATTTTAGAAATTAATTTTGAACTTAAAGAAGATGAAAAAAAGGCTGCCGAAAAAAGAGTCAGCAGCCTTTTAGATAAGCTTAAAAACAAAAAGAGCTGATAGATATCAGCTCTTTTTTATAAAAATTTTATTTATTTCTGGTTTAATATAATTCCGGAGCAAGGCTGTGTCTTAAATCAAGAGCCAGATTATTAACGGCAGCTCTGGAGCTCTGATCCAGAATAAATTTCAGATCAAATGTTATTCTCTGTTCACCATTTTCTCCACTAAATTTAGCTGAAGTCGAATTCAAACTCTGCCATTCGTAATCACTCTGACCACTTTTTCTGATCATCGCATTAGAATTTAAATTTCTATTATTTAAGCGCAGATGCCAGTTGGCATTACTTAAAACTTCAATAGTTAGAGCTTCTTCTAAAATTATTTCTCTGCTGCCATTGTAATGATCCATCAAAAATGCATAATTAATATTTGGTTCTTCGATAATTTCAAGTCTCTGGAAAATAGGAATATTAACCTTTACTGAAACTCTGGCTTCCCGTTTAAGCTGCTGGCCTTGATCAGAAGCCGCCTCAACCAGATCAGCTGTAGCTAAAAGACTTAAAGACAAAAACAAAAAGACAAAAATCATAATACCACTAAATCTAAACTTAAATTTCATTATTTCCTCCTTTTAGCAGCCGGCTATCTCAAGTTGAGATCCTCAGCTTTGTGCCCCTACCTCACGATAAGTTTACCTTTATTAAAAAGAGCTGTTAACCCTTCTATCTATCTGTATTATATCAAGATAAGTAAATTTTTGTCAAGTTATATTTTGCGTCAAATTTAAAATGTAAAATGTCTGAAATAGAAACTGTCCACCAGCAGCTACAAATGACTGCCAGCGGACAATTAACTTATCTACTTAAATTTTGTTACTTAAAAATTAATTATTAGAGTCATTCTTCATTTTATTCTAAGAGAACTATAAAACCTCAAATTTTAAGGGGATTTATCTTCTCTTTTTTTTGCTGTTTTCTTCTCTATCATTAGAGAATTTCCACATTTATCACAGGATACTGGAGAATCAACCTTTTTAATACTCCTGGCTGTATAATATTTAGCTCCACAATTTTTACATTTTAACCAGACAGGCATATTATCACCCAAACCTTTCAAAAGTTAATTCACCAAAAGAACTGTCTTTTAGAAAGTTTGAGCTAATTCAAAAACAGCCTCTTCTATAATAGTCCTGACCACAAGATTTATCACTTCCTGTTTTCCTCTACCTGTTTCAAATTCAACTATATTATTCCCCATAAAAGAGAATGATTCCAGACCAATTTTTTGTCCTTTAATTTTATCTTTTAAACTGGTGGACCAAACCACTTCTCCGGTAGTTGTATCCACTAACCTGATATCAAGGGCAGTACTGGCAATTGCATATTGTTTGGTTCCCCCGGTACCAGCAATAGTAAGACCAAAGCCCCCTGATTTTTTATCTATTTGATATTCTGTGATAGCTCCCTCAATTATATAATCTGCTCCTGATAGTTTACCAAGCGTTGGTCCTTCACCCGGAGCAAGTCTATCTTCTTTTTTAAGCTGCTGTTCATTCATGAAATTTCCAAGCCTTGTTCTATCCAGGACTTTAAACTGACGTGATCTTTTTAAGGCAGTAATCATCATGTCAGTAGCTCCCTGAGTCAAAACTCGCGAACCATCTTCATCTATTTTTCCAGTTTTATCTGCTATTCTATAAATAGCTATTCTGGGCTTTTTTTGAGGTTCTGGCAGGGAAGCTAAAAGCTGGGTAGCTGTTGTCACGTTTTTTTCTGCAGACTTAATCTGTTCGGCATTGGCCAGAATCTTATTCATTACTTTTTTTGATTCAGTCTCTATATCCTGGGCTAGTGCAAAAGTGGAAAAAAAAGAAATAGGCAAAGAAATAGTATACTTATCTTTTTTATTAATTTCATATTAATACCTCCCAGCTTTTAACATTCTATATTAATAACTCCATTTATCACTAGAATATGTGATAACAGTGCTATCTCCACTGATCTTATCTGTTATTGTTACCAGTACTTCTCCCGTTTGAGGATCTTCAGCTATTGAAATATCCAGATCTCCAGCTGTAAAATTTTCATTCTCAATATCTTCTTCATTCATAATTGCATCAACTATTTCTCTCTGTGCTCTACTATAAAGCCTTCGTTCCAGGCTCTCTTTAAATCTTTCGAGAGGATCTTGCTGATTTTCAATCATTCCATCCTGAGTTTTTGCTCTATTATTAGCCACCTGTCTTGCATTCGGATTATTAAATTTCTGAAAATTCCAGCTCATATTATAATTTGCATAAGCATTAGTAAAAGTTAAGCCCAGCATTATAACTAAAGCCATAGTAATAATAAATACTTTTTTCATTATTTATCACTCCTTACTTAATTTGCTATTGAGTTATTAAAAACTAAATTGGAAACCGGCAACTGGTACCACCTCACTGTCACTAAAACTACCACCAGAATTGATAGCTCTTGCTTCTATAAATATATTTTCTGTAATATTCCAACCAGCAAACACCTGATAATCTGCTGTATCGGTAACTTCTCCCCCGGCACCTAAATAAATGCTGGGTGTAGGTTCAATAGCTAAAGAAAGAAAACCAGCTAACTCATCATCCTGACGTAAATAAAATAGCTCTCCCATAAAACGTATGGGCATACCACCTGGAGAAGCTATCTGAGGAGCTACTCTGAGCCCGGTGTTTATAACTGTTTCTCCTTCCCCATAGGTTGTAAATACAGCAGCTAATTTATGAGTTTTAGGATCAACGACTCGTTTTTCTTTCATTAATTCTTGAGAAGCCTGGATTAACTCCAGACGTTCTTCTAACTCTGCAACTTCTTCATCTTGAGCCATAGTAATCGGAGTAAAAATTAATAATAAACTTAATACTAATGCTAATGATAATAGTTTTGTTTTTTTATTTATCACTGTTTGTCCTCCCTTCAGATTACAAGCAAGTTATATATAATTTATTTAATATTATTCGAGGGATAATCTCTAGAGATTATCCCTCGAAATTATAACTAAATAATCCATTAATTTTCAATAACTATCCTATTAGTAAAGAGGACAGCCATCACAATCAGGTTCTGGTATTCCACATAGAGCATTACTTTGATCAAGTGTAGCTGTATTTCCATTACCTGTTTGAGTAATTGTTCCAGTTACATCAGCCAGAAAAGAACTTTGCTTAATTTTAGCATAATTATCATTACCTACTTGAGAGATAAATCCATCAACAGAACCATAAGTTTTTTGATTTATTCTGGCTTCATTTCTATAACCATCCTGCCAAATTGTTGCTTTCACATAGTCTTGAAAATAACTATATGAAGTCTGTCTTACTCGAGTATAGTTATTATCACCTATTTGATCGACAACACCAAATGTATAACCGCCAGACCAATTTCTTTGTTTAAAGTCAGCATTATTATAGTAACCATCTTGATTTATATTTCCTGTTACCTGTGCCATACCTACTGCACTCAGGCCAAATACTAGAACAACAGCGAGTGTTAAGATAAATAACTTTCTCATTGTTTATCCCCCTTTTGATTTAAGTATTTCCCTATTTGGCCGGTTTCACCACTAGCTCCTCATCATTTATTATAGGTAACCAGTTAAAATGACAATTCTTTGCTTCCAATAAGAGAAAAGTTATTTTTACTCCAAATTTTTGATTACTTTTCCGGTCATCTTTTAAAACTTTTATTGAGGCTGGTAATTTTCTTCTTTCTAACCACCTCCCTAATAAACTTCTCAATACTCTCTATTTTACTCTGCCTTCATTGTAACCCCTTCAGCATAAAATGTTAATGATGTCGAAATTATCTTGATGATACTGGAATGATGCAAAAATCCTCACCAGATTGGTGAGGATTAAAGTATGTACTATTATATTATTCTATTCACAATTGATATCCTTTTTGTTCTAAAATTAGTTCTTCTGGCAGTTCAAATTTAGCCCTAAAAGAGTTTTTTAATCTTCTTAGAATCCGCTCTGCTTCACCTTCTAAAAC
Organism: Halanaerobiales bacterium; assembly: GCA_036172385.1. Lineage (GTDB taxonomy): Bacteria > Bacillota > Halanaerobiia > Halanaerobiales > Halanaerobiaceae > Halanaerobium. Next base: position 7,119 of record JAXKWB010000057.1, read on the forward strand.
ATCTGTCATTAACATTATAAAATGTTTGCTATTCCAGCGGCAGACTACATCCCCGGAGCGTAATTGATCTGATAGTAATTTTAACATTTTATCCCCATACATAATAATTTTTTTTCTCTCAAGTTTACCAGTTAATCGGAGATGAGCTAAATAACGATCTAAGGTGTTTCGCTGCAACCTCCGTTTTTCGAGCTCATAAATAGTGCTGAAT
>JAXKWB010000058.1:0-10575 GCA_036172385.1 Halanaerobiales bacterium
GATTATAACTTTAAAATCAATTTTTAGCAGTGGGACTCCCCTTAAAGGAGGAATTGTTAGTGGTCATTCTGCCCTTGCAGCTTCTTCTGTGCTTATTATCTGGTTTTTAACCCAGAGTTTAATTGCTTTTTCACTGGCTGCAGTCCTTGCCTTTTTAACAGCACAGAGCAGATTAGAAGCAGGAACTCATTCTTTTAGAGAACTTTTACTGGGAACCATTCTTGGTATTATAACCACATTTGTAATTTTTTATTACTTTAGTATTTAATAACTTAGTTGACCGTGGAGGAATCAATAATGTATCTAGAATTATTTTCATTTTTTATCTTAATATCTTTATCTGCCTTTTTTTCTGGTTCTGAGACAGCTTTTATGTCTGTTAACAGAGTTAAAATTAAGGAAAAAGTTCAAAGGGGAGATGAACACGCTGCAAAAGTTGATAAACTGCTGCAGAATCAGACCAAATTATTGACAACTATTTTAATTGGTAATAATCTGGTTAATATTGCATCGTCATCCATAGCGACAGCACTTGCTATAGAGCTTTTTGGGAGCAAGGGGGTTGGAATCGCAACTGGTGTAGTTACTTTATTAATCCTAATTTTTGGAGAAATAACTCCTAAATCTCTGGGTAATAATAGAGCTTCTGATTATGCTAAAATTGCTGCTGTTCCTCTCTATTATCTGGAAATAATTTTATCTCCTTTTATTTATCTTTTTACAAAAATAGTGAATCTTTTTGTGAAGGATAAGAGTCTTATTTCTTCGGCCTTTTTAAGTGAAGAAGAAATTAGACGTTTTGTTGATGTCAGTCAGCGAGAGGGTGTTATTAAAGAAACTGAACAGGAAATGATCCAGAGCGTATTTGATTTTGATGATACTCTGGTCAAGGAAATTATGGTGCCCAGAATTGATATGGTATGTATAGAAAAAAATGCCTCATTAACTGAATTAATTAAATTGGGAGTTGAAAAAGGGCATTCCAGAATTCCAGTGTTTGAAGACTCAATTGATAATATTATTGGTTTAATTTATATTAAAGATCTTTTAGAATTAATATTAGAAGAAAAAAAAGAGGTAAATATTGAAGGATTTGTTAAACCAATATATTTTATTCCAGAAGGTAAACCGATTAATCAACTTTTATCTGAAATGAAAGATAGGAAAGAACACATGGCAATTGTGGTAGACGAATATGGTGGAACTTCTGGTTTAATAACAATTGAGGATTTACTGGAAGAAATTGTTGGTGACATCCAGGATGAGTTTGATCTGGAAAAAAGTTATATTGAAGTGCTTGATGATAATAAATTGCTGCTGGATGGTAGGGTAGATATAGAAGAATTAAATAAATTTTTAAGGGATCCCCTGGCTGAAAGTGATGATTATGAGACTGTAAGTGGGCTGGTTTTGTATTATTTAAATCGTTTACCGGTTCAGGGCGAAAAGCTGGAACTTGAAGATGTAACATTTGTCATTGAAAATATTGTTGATAATAGAATTAGAAAGATAAAATTGATAAGTGGAGAAGAATTAAAATTAGAGGAAGATGAATAATATTTTAGAGGTGAGAAGATGAAGCCAAAGTTATTTATCCTGTTGATACTGCTGTTGACTGCACTGTTGATTTTTACAGCCTGTAGTTCTGAAGATGGGAAAGAGGTGCAGCGAACTGGAGAAAAAATTAATCAGCAGGAAAATTTAGGGCAGGAAAATTTAGAAGAAGAAATACAGAGTATTGAAGAAAAATATGCAGCTGAAAGTCCAGAAGAAGAGCGGCGCCTGGGAAATGGTTATAATGCTGTTTCTCCTTTTACTGGTCTACCAATTTCTCAAAATTATTATAAGCGAGCAGTGGCTGTTTCTATTGAAAACGCTCCGGCTGCGAGACCACAGAGTGGTTTAGGAGAGGCCGAGATAGTATATGAATTTATGTTAGAAGGTGGAATAACAAGATTTCTTGCAATTTACTGGCCGAAAGTTCCCCAAAAAATTGGTCCGATTAGAAGTGCCAGACCAGCATTAATCGAAACTGCACAATCTTATGATGCTTTATTTTTACATGCTGGAGCCAGTCCAGATGGATTTGAACTTTTACAGGCAGGCAGGGTTCTGCATTTAGATCAAATTTATCAGAGTCAATATTTCTGGAGAAGCAGCAAAAGAAGAGCACCACACAACTTATATTCCGGGGAAGAACCATTAAATAATTATTTAGATAATCTGTCAGAAAAAGAATATCCAGAACAATTTAATTTTTTAACTGCCGCTGTAGTCAGTGATTTTAAAAAAGCGGAAAATATCAGTATTGATTACTGGGGTTCATATGAAGTTTTATATGAATATAATAGTCTGGAAAATAATTATCTGAGATTTTTAAATAGTAAAGATAATCCGCATCTTTTAGAAAATGGTGAACAACTGAAGGCTAAAAATATTATAATTCAGCATGTTAGAACTTCCACTAAGGATAGCCAGGGAAGACAGGATATTGATCTGGAATCAGGGGGAAAAATGCAACTTTTCCGTGATGGTCTGGTAATTGAAGGAAGCTGGGATAATAATAAGGGAGATATAACTTATTTTAATGCTGCTGGTGAACAAATCAAGATTAATCCAGGTCAGACCTGGATTCAGGTCGTTCCAAATGGAACTGAAATTACTTATTAAAAACTATAGAAATAATCATTAAGTCAAAAGCAATATTGTGAGGTGTTAGTAATGAAAGAAGAAATTAAAGAAAAAATGTTTAAAAAAGCTTTAGAAGCTCAAAAAAATGCATATGTTCCTTATTCAGATTTTCCTTTAGGAGCAGCAGTTTTAATGGAAGATGGTTCAATATATACTGGTGTAAATATTGAAAATGCATCTTTTAGTTTAACCAATTGTGCTGAAAGATCTGCTATTTTTACTGCTGTATCACAGGGTAAAAGAAAAATTAAGGCCCTGTTAATTGTTAGTTCTACGGAAAAACCGGTGACACCCTGTGGACCCTGTCGGCAGGTTATAAACGAATTCGCTGATGGTGAGATAGAGATAGTTATGATGACTGAGGAAGGCAGAGAACTGACAATGACCAGTACAGAGCTGCTGCCGGGTGCTTTTAATGATTCAGCAATGGAGAAAAATAATGAGCTATAAATCAGGCTTTGTAACAGTTATCGGCAGGCCAAATGTTGGCAAATCAACTCTGGTTAATACTCTGGTTGGAGAAAAAATAAATATCATTTCTCCCAGACCACAGACTACTAGAAACAGTATTAAAGCAATTTATACAGAGGATGATGGACAGATAATTTTTATTGATACACCTGGTATACACCAGCCTCGTAATGAGCTGGATAAATTTATGCAGGATGAAGCTTATAATAGTTTAGATGGAATTGATGTAATTATTTTTATTTTAGATGGTAGTACTTACTGGGGTAAAAATGATCAATTAATCTATGATCAGATTAAAAATAGTGAGCAGGAAATTATATATGTGATGAACAAAATAGATAAAATTTCAAATAAGGAACTAATAAAAAAACAGAAAGATTACAGTCAGAAGGTAGGTAAAGAAGTTGTTCCAATCTCAGCTCTAAATAACAAAAATGTTGATAATTTGTTATCTGAAATTCTTTCAAAACTACCTGAAGGTCCTCAGTATTATCCAGAAGATATGATAACAGACCAGATAGAAAGATTTGTTTTTGCAGAAATGATCCGGGAGAAGATTTTTTATCTGACCCGGGAAGAGGTTCCGTATGGGGTAGCTGTTTTAGTTGAAGAAGTTAAAGAAAGAAAAAATGATGATTATTATATCAGGGCCAATATTTATGTAGAAAAAAAATCACATAAAGGGATTATTATTGGTAAAAATGGTAAGATGTTAAAGAAAATTGGTCAGCAGGCCAGGAAAGAAATAGAAGATCTGATGCAGACCAAGGTTTATCTTGATCTCTGGGTTAAAGTTTTAAAGGACTGGCGAGAAAAAGATAATCTGCTTAAAAGAATGGGTTATAAATAAATTTTTGCAGGACTATGACAAACTTTGTAGAATATGAATATTGATAAAGCAAAAATACAAGAATTTAAGGAGTGGTTTTAAAAATGGCGATCAAACCTCGTGATATGGCTAAAATGATTGACCATACAAATCTGAGTCCGACGGCAACTGTGGACGACATCAAAGAATTATGTGAGGAAGCAAAAGAGCACGAATTTGCATCTGTATGTGTAAATCCTATATATGTTCCCTTATCTGCAAAATTATTGGAAGAAAGTTCAGTTAAGGTCTGCACTGTAGTTGGTTTTCCTCTGGGAGCAAATACTACCGAAGTTAAATCTTATGAAACCAGAAATGCTATCAAAAATGGTGCCCAGGAAATTGATATGGTAATGAATATAGGGGCCTTTAAATCTGGAGCTTATGAGATTTTTAAAGCTGATATTAAGGCTGTAGTAGATGCTACTAAAAAAGCAGGTGTTAGCTCTGATATTATTGTGAAAGTTATTCTGGAGTGCTGTTATCTGGATGAAGAAGAAATTGTTAAGGCCTGTGAGATTGCAAAAGACGCAGGAGTTGATTTTGTTAAAACTTCAACAGGTTTTGGTGATTATGGAGCCAGAGTTGAAGATGTGAGTATTATGCGTAAAACTGTTGGTCGAGATGTTGGGGTTAAGGCTTCAGGTGGAATTAAAAACTTTGAACAGGCTTTAGAAATGCTTGATGCCGGCGCAAACCGAATTGGTGCAAGTTCTGGCGTAACAATCGTAACAGATGAGGATGAATAACGGGAGTTGAATTAAGTGGCAACTTTTGAGACAGAAGCATTAGTCTTAAAACAATTTGATTTAGGTGAATCAGATCGTCTGATTACTTTATATACCAGAGAAAAAGGTAAATTAAAGGCTGTAGCAAGAGGAGCCCGGAAGGGGAATAAATCTCGTTCCGGTCTTGTTTTGCCCTTTAGTTATCATGATTTTACCTTATATCAGGGAAAATCACTGGCTAAAATTAATCATATCGAGTCTATTGCAATGAATACCAAACTAAGAGAAGACCTTGATTATATGGCTTATGCCAGTGTTGTTTCCGAATATGTAGAACGGGCCGGGCTGGAAGATGAAGCTGATCAGGCTCTTTTTTCTCTTTTAGCTGTTATTTTAGAAAAAATGGCTGCGGCTGAAAGGGGAGAACTTTTATTTTATTTAACAGTTTTTAAGGCAAAATTACTACTGCTGCTGGGAGTTAAACCAGAAATTGAGAATTGTACAGTTTGCGGAGAAGAAGTTGAGCTTAAGGGCTCAACCCCACTCAGTGTCGAAGAAGGTGGCTCAATCTGCAAAAATTGTTTTAAAGTTAGTAATTATAAATATACTCTTTTTTCTTTAAATGAAATGAGAGCCCTTTATAAAATTACTTTTGCCGAAATTTCTAAATTAAAGCCGGAACATTTTTCTGATCAAATTTTAGAGAAAATTAATGAGCTATCAGAAAAATTTCTGATCTACCATCTTGATTTAAAACCTAAATCATTATCATTTCTTTATACAATCAGGAAAATGAATAATTGATTAAATTTGAGCCTTGTCCTGAAGGATAAGGTTTTATTTTAATGAAAAATATTAAAAAGAGTACGAGAGGAAGTGTATTTATGAATTTCCAGGAAATTATATTTTCGTTGGATAAATTTTGGAGTGAACAGGGATGTGTAATTGAACAACCCTATGATACTGAGGTAGGTGCAGGAACAATGAGTCCTTCCACCTTTTTGCGTTCACTGGGAAAAGAAGGATGGGATACTGCTTATGTTCAGCCCTGCCGTCGACCCACTGATGGCCGGTATGGTGATAACCCTTATCGCCTGCAGAGATATTTTCAGTATCAGGTAATTATGAAACCATCACCTGATAATATTCAGGAGATTTATTTAGATAGTTTACGAGCCCTGGGTATTGAACCTGAAAAACATGATATTCGTTTTGTAGAAGATAACTGGGAGTCGCCTACTCTTGGAGCCTGGGGTCTGGGTTGGGAAGTCTGGCTTGATGGGATGGAAATTACTCAGTTTACTTATTTTCAGCAGGTTGGTGGTTTTAAAGCCGATCCAGTTACAGTAGAGATTACCTATGGTTTAGAGAGAATAGCTATGTATTTACAGGAAGTTGAAAATGTATACGATTTAACCTGGGTTGAAGGTGTTAAATATCGCAAAATATATCACCAAAACGAGGTTGAGCAGTCCAAGTATAATTTTGAAGTTGCAGACATCGAGCGTTTATTTGATTTATTTGATATTTATGAAGCAGAAGCTGAAAACTCTCTGGCAGCAGAACTACCTTTAGCTGCCTATGATTATACCCTTAAATGTTCACACACCTTTAATCTTTTAGATGCCCGGGGAGCAATTAGTGTAACTGAAAGAACCAGATTTATCAAAAGAGTTAGAAAACTGGCTCATGCATGTGCAGCCAGCTATTTAGACTCAGGAGAGCAGGAGTGATAATGATGCCAAAAAATCTAATTTTCGAAATAGGAACTGAAGAAATGCCCGCTGCCTCTATGCAGAGATTTAGAGAAGATTATCTTAAAACAGCAGCGGCAGTCTTTGAAAATAATAATTTAGATTATGGAAATATGAATGTGTATTCTACTCCAAGACGCCTTGTGCTTGCAGTTGATGATTTAGCTGAAAAACAGGAAGATAAACGAGAAATTGTGAGGGGTCCTGCAGTAAATATTGCCTTTGATGATGCTGGAAATCCTACCAAAGCCGGAGAAGGATTTGCCCGCGGTCAGGGAGTAGAAGTTGGTGAGTTGGTAGAAAAAGATGGATATTTATATGCAGAAAAATTGGAAAAAGGGAAAAAGACAGTCGATATTTTAGCGGAGATTTTAAAGAAGATTGTTGACCAGGTACCTCTGCCCAAGGCAATGCGCTGGGGTAGTGTTAAGATGGAATTTATCCGCCCAATTAAATGGCTTTTAGTTTTATTTGGTTCAAAAATAATTGATCTTGAAATTGCAGATGTTAAAAGCTCTAACTACAGTATTGGTCACCGTTTTTTGAGTGAGGGTCAGGTAGAGATAAAAAAAGCTGAAGATTATTTTTCTGCTTTAGAATCTGCCTCTATCATAGTTAGTCAGGAAAAAAGGGAAAAAATTATTAAAAAAGAAATTAAGGAGCTCGATTTATCAGCTAAGGCAGTAATTAAAGATTCTCTGCTGGCAGAAGTAACAGATTTAATTGAGTTTCCTACTGCTTTTAAAGGAAGCTTTGCTGAGGAATATTTAGAGCTGCCAAAGGAAGTTTTAATAACAGCTATGGAAAAACATCAGCGGTATTTTCCTGTAATGACCGGGGATAATCAACTGCAGCCGGAATTTATCGGTGTGCGTGATGGTGGTCGTGATCATCTTGACCAGGTTATTTCTGGGAATGAGATGGTTTTAAAAGGAAGACTTGATGACGCCCAGTTTTTCTTTGCTGAAGATCAAAAATATGGCTTTTTAAATAGAAGTCAGGATATTAAAGATATAGTTTTTCAGAAAGATATAGGTAGTGTTTATCAGAAAGTAGAAAAACTACAGCAGATAACTGCTCGTCTGGCTGATCTTTTAGCTTATAATCCGGCTAGAAAAGAAATAGCGGTCCGGGCAGCAGAGATCTGTAAAAATGATCTAGCTACAGAAATGGTAAATGAATTTGCCAATCTCCAGGGATTAATGGGTAAAGAATATGCCCTGATAGAAGGAGAAGACAGAGAAACTGCAGAAGCTATTTTTGAGCATTATTTACCACGTTTTGCTGGAGATGAATTACCAGAAACAAAAAGTGGTACTGTGCTGGCAATGGCTGAAAAATTATTCAATCTAAGCAGTCATTTTCTGCTTGGTAATATTCCAAGCGGTTCTCAGGATCCTTTTGCTTTAAGAAGGCAGGCTACCGGTCTGCTGAGAATTATTTTAGATAATAATTTAGCAGTTAATATTGATGAGATTATTAAGTTTTCAATGGAAATTGTTGCAATCAATCCTGATAAACTTGATTCTGCTGCTTCTGATTTAAAAGAATTTATTAAACAGAGGCTGGAAAATTTACTTGCAGAAGAAAATGTGAGGTATGATATCATCAATGCGGTAATAAATATCAATGATCATAATTTGCTTGATCTTTATCAGAGAGCACATAAATTAATGGAATTCAGGTCTGAAAACCCCAGTCTATTTGTTGATTTAATTCGGGGCTTAGTCAGAGCCAAAAATCTTGGCGAAAAGGCTGAAAATAAAGTGGAAATTAATGCAGGATTATTTGCTGAAGCTGAAGAAAAAGAATTATATAAAGAGTTTAATCAGAGAGAGAAAGAGATTAAAAACTTTTTTGCTTCCAGTCAGTATCAAAAAGGATTTTACCTGCTGGTAGAACTAAAGGAATATATAGATGCATTTCTGGATAATGTAATGGTGATGGTTGATGACAGGGAGCTTAAAAATAATCGTCTGGCTTTATTAACCCGTATTGCAGAATTAATGTCAGAGGTAATGGATATCGAAGAAATAGCTCTAGACTAATAATTTAAACGGGGTGAATATTATGAGTGAGAAAAAAGTTGTGGCTTATGCAGTATCAGATTCAACTGGTAAAACAGCCAAACATTTAATGGAGTCAGCTGTGGGACAATTCCCGGAGCATGAGATTAGAATAAAGACATTTTCTTTTGTTCGCTCTCTAGAGAGAATTAATGAAATAATAGAAAAAGCTAAAGCTGAAAATGCTATTATTGCTTATACTTTTGTTAAAACTGAAATGAGAGAGCATTTAAATCAGGCAGCCGGAGAAAATAATTTGCAATATATTGATATGATGGAAAAACCTTTAGCTATGGTTGCTGCCAGATTGAAGATAGAACCTAGAGAGGAATTTGCTTTAAAATATAAATTGGACGAAGAGTATTTTAAAAGAATTAAGGCAATGGAATTTACTCTTAAATTTGATGACTTAAATGAATCTAAAGGGATCGCTGAAGCGGATATAGTTTTGGTAGGTGTTTCCAGAACTTCAAAGACTCCCCTTTCTGTACATTTATCATACTTAGGTTATAAAACTGCCAATGTGCCACTTGTACCTGAAGTAGATGTCCATCCTTCAGTTTTAGAAGATAATGCTGAAAAAGTGGTTGGTTTAACTATCGATCCGGAAAAGTTAAATGATATTCGGATTGAAAGACTAAAGAAAATGGGTCTTGGTGATGATGCAACCTATGCTGCAAAAGAAAGAATTACGGAAGAATTTGAATATGCCGATTCAATAATGGAAAAAATAGGATGCCCTATAATCGATGTTACAGACAAAACTATAGAGGAGACTGCTGTCGAGGTACTTTCATATTTCAATGATTAGGAGCTGATATTATGTTTTCCAGAGTTGAACAATTAAAGTGGGAAGAGGATAAGCTTTCGGACTATGCCTGTCTAAGTTCTGCCAGCAGAGGGCGGTTAAAAAAAGAGCCCGACTCTGATATACGGACAATTTTTCAGCGAGATCGGGATCGCATTATTCATTCAAAAGCTTTTAGAAGGCTTAAGCATAAAACTCAGGTATTTATTGCACCTGAAGGTGATCACTATCGGACCCGACTGACTCATACTCTGGAGGTCTCTCAAATTGCTCGTACAATTGCCAGAGCTCTTAAATTAAATGAAGATTTAGTAGAAGCTATTGCCCTGGGACATGACCTGGGGCATACTCCTTTTGGTCATGCTGGAGAAGCTGCTTTAACAGAAATTACTGGATCAGAGTTTAATCATAATCTGCAGAGCCTGAGAGTGGTTGATCTTATAGAAAAACGAAGCAGCGGCAGTAGGGGGCTTAATTTGAGTATTGAAGTCAGAGACGGAATCTTAAATCATACTGGCAGCAGTAAACCTTTTACCCTCGAAGGGCAGATAGTAAGAATTGCGGATCGGGTAGCATATATTAATCATGATATTGATGATGCTCTGAGAGCAGGGATTATCAGCCAGGATGATTTACCACCAGCTGCAACTTCTATTTTAGGTGATACTCATTCCCAGAGAATAGATGTAATGGTCAGAGATTTGATTAAATCCAGCTGGCAGCAGAATGAAATAAAGCGCTCAGCTGAGGTTAAAGCTGCATCTGAAAAGTTAAGGAGCTTTCTTTTTGAAAATGTTTATATTGGTTCTGAAGGTAAAAGTGAAGAAGGTAAGGCAAAAAGACTGTTAAAACTGCTCTATGAATTTTTTAGGGAGAATATTAAGTATATACCGGATGAATATTTAGAATTTGAGAAAAACCATAAACAGGCAGTAGTTGATTATATAGCTGGAATGACAGACAGATATGCTATTAATTTAGGTAGAAAATATTTTATTCCAACTCCATGGTTCGACAAAAATTGATAAATTTCACTTTGCTTTTACAATTAAATGAAGGATAAATTATTTTTTTAGAGAAATATAATTACAACGGTAAGTTATTTTTTGAGTAAATAAAATTAAGGTCAGGGTGGATAAATTGGCCAGATATTCAGATGAATTTATAAATGAGGTAAAAGAAAATGTTG
>JAXKWB010000059.1:0-5979 GCA_036172385.1 Halanaerobiales bacterium
CTCTTAATGCTTTCAAAAATAACATATAATTTTTTGACTGCTGCTGATAAAATTCTTCAGTGCTGACTCCTATAATAAAGGTGAAGTCACCACCAAAAGCTTCACTGCCATTTAAAATCTTTTTAATGCCAGCTTCCTTACTCTCTAAAAACAAATAGGGAGGAGAGGCAAAGTGAGCACTTACTTCTCTTCCAGCCAGCAGGGCATTCATTGCATCAGGATGATTCATTGTTAAAAGCTGATCATCAAATTTATCTGTTTCTTTAAATTTCCGCTGAGCTGCCATAGAAAGCAAAATATGCTGAATACTTCCCGGTTGTGGCAGGGCTATTTTATCCTCAGCTTTAAAATCAGAAAGAGTATTGACATATTTTCTGTTGCTCATCAAAGCAAGTGGAATTTCGGAAAGACCAGAAATTATTTTCCACTTCATTCCCCTGTCTTTAGCTATTAAGAATGGTGGAATAGCCATAAAAGCAATATCAACCTCTCCCGCCAGCATTGATTCTCTAATAGCAGTCGTATTACTTAACTGTTTCCATTTTATTTTTAAGTTTGAATAATCTTTCTTTAAAAGTTCCAGTTCTTTAACTAACTGTACCGGTGCATATGCAAGTCCATACTGTTCAGCAATTGTAATACTCTTTTGACTGCTCTGCTCAGTTTCTTCACAGCCGCTTATTATAAAAAGACTTAAGCTTATAATTATAATGATTAAAATATATTTTTTCATAATTGAATTTCTGGCCCCTCTCCAAAATTTCTCCCAATTTCTCGTAAGACAAGATTATTACCAGCTTGATCAATAATTTTTAAATTATCATATACTGTCATTACTCGTTTCTGCAGCTGATCTATATTTTCTGCCAGAACTATAAAATATCCAGCTCTGGCAGTCGCATTTTCTATCTCAGGGATTATATTTCCTGTCTCATAATTAAGCCCTGCCTTTAATACACCGGGAAGTTTTAAAATCTTGCTAATTTCTGTAACTTTTATTATTTTTCCCGGGCCAGCAAAAAAGAGCTGTGAAGATAAATAATTTAAATTATCCTGAAGTGAATAATTTGTGAGAGCAGTTTTATCAACCTTTTGACCTGCTGCTAGTTCTACCATCATCTTTAAAATATCCACACCTATCAGCTCCGGCATAAAATCTCCTTCATAAGCACCACCAATTCTGCAGGCTATTTCATTGACTTTAATTTTCTGTTCTCCAATTAAAAATTGAAAATAAATAGGTCCATTTATTATTTCAAACTCTTCCACAATTTTTTGAGTTAGTTTTTCGATTTCTTCGTGATATTTTTTTAAATATTGGGATGGAAAAAAATGAGAAGAACAGATACCAATGTGAATATCTTCTTCAAAACGCAGCCGATCAGTTACAGTTAAAATTTTTGCTCTACCATCAAATACCCAGCCGCTGACTGTTATTTCATCCGATTTATAATATTCCTCCACTAAAATCTTATTTTCTCTGGAAAAAGATAAAACTTCGTTAAATTTTTCTCTAATTTGAGTAATAGAATTTAATTTAAAGACTCCGCGCTGTCCCTGGCTGTCTAGTGGTTTAACGACAAAAGGTCTGTTAAAATCTATTAACTCCTGTTCAGAAAAATCTTGAGCCAGTATTTTATATTTGACTGTGGGAATTCCTGCTGCTGAAAACTTGTTCTTCATAACTTTCTTATTAGTTACAGCTCTGGCTGTCTTAACTGAAATATATTGATTTAAATTTAATTTTTCTGCCACCTGAGCTGCAGTATAAACAGGCTGATCAGTACCAGCAGTTAAAATTCCAGCTACCTCATATTTTGCAGCAGTTTTAAGATTGGCTGCAAAGTCAAAGGTGCTGCTTTCGGAACTAAAGTCAGCAAATTTTTTTCCGGGAGCATCTGGATAATAGTCAGCAACAACCACCTGATGTCCCATTTTTTTTGCTTTTTTGATTAAACTGAGCTGGCCGCTGCCTCCACCCAAAATTAAAAGTCTCATAGTTATTTTTCTCCCTATTTAAAAGTACTTTCTTCAATTATGTACTGTCTTTTTTGTCTGCGCAAATATTTTAAAAAAGGAAGTTTGCCATAATAGATATAAAGCTTTAAAAATAATTTCAGCAATTTTAAAAAATTATAATTTGACTGACCATATTTTCGCTGCTCCTGTCTGGTATAAATATTTGCAATTTCAGGTTCTTCTTTGAGAATAATTGCTGAAAGATAAATGAAAGATTTATCTGTATCTGTAATTTTTTCAAGCATTTCTTCTGTGATTATTCTAAAACTGCTGACCCCGGTCTTTCCTTTTTTAGGAGTAATCAAATTAAAAAGACAGTTAGTTAGCTTTGAGCCCAGCCTTCGATAAAAACTGTATGTTCTCTCTTCTGGAATTGCATAAACTACATCATAACTCTCTTTTATTTTCTGATAAAGCAGAGATATATCTTCCGGTCTGTGCTGCAAATCATCATCCATAGTAATTATATAGTCTCCAACAGCATAATTAAAGCCGCAAAAAATAGCATTCTGCTGGCCAAAGTTTTGAGCCAGACGAATGCCTTTTACTCTGCTGTCCTGGTTGTGCAGCTTTAAAATCTCTTGATAGCTCTGATCAGAACTATGATCATCAACAAGAATTAATTCAAATTCTAATTTATTAGCAGCAGCTGTTTTTTTAATACCTGAGTAAAGTTCAACCAGAGAATTTTCCCCATTATAAACAGGAATCACTATAGAAATTAAATCAGTCATTGTTATCCTCCCTGCCTGACTAAATTGAGAAAAATTTCTCTTAAAGTTCCAGTAATGAAATCTAAATCTGCTCGGGAAAGACCAGGATAAATAGGTAGGCGGAGCATACTATTAGCAATTTCATTTGTCAGCTGCAGTTCTTCTTTACTATAACCAAGTTTTTTCCCCATAGGAGAAGAATGTAAAGGCTGAAAATGAAAAGAAGCCTCTATCCTTTTTTTTCGAAGCTCTTTTAAAACAAAATCTCTAATTATTTGATTTTTAAATTTCAAATAATAAATATGATAATTACTCTCCTTATCAGAAGGTACTGAGGGAATTACTTCCAGAAAATCTTCACTTAAAAATTCTTTTAAGTGATAACTATAATAATCAAAGACTTTTTTTCTCTGATCAGTAATGTAATCCATCTTCTCCAGCTGGGCAAATAAAAGAGCCATCAATATATCAGATGGCAGATAACTAGAGCCTTCTCCAACCCAGCTGTATTTATCAATTTCTCCCCGTAGAAAACGGGAACGATTTGTTCCCTTTTCTCTGATAATTTCTGCTTTTTTAATAAGTTCTTTCTGTTCGGAATTAATAATTAGAGCTCCACCTTCACCACTGATAAAATTCTTGCTGCCGTGAAAGCTATAGCAACCAAAATCTCCCAGACTGCCAGCTGCTTTTCCTCGATAAAAACTATTAACAGCGTGAGCTGCATCCTCAATTATTGAGATATTATTTTGGGCTGATATTTCTCTAATCTGATCCATTTCACAGCTGATACCAGCATAGTGCACCGGAATTACTGCCTTTGTTTTATCTGTGATCTTAGCCTCAAAATCAGCAGGATCCAGATTAAAAGTATCAGGCTTAATTTCGGCAAATACTGGTCTTGCCCCTTCTTTTAATACCGCATTGGCTGTAGAACTGAAAGTAAAAGAAGGCATAATCACCTCATCACTTTCTTTTAAATTAATCAGTTGAGCAGCCATTTCTAGAGCATGTGTGGCTGAAGTAGTCAATAAAACCTTATTTAGATCAAATTTATTTTCCAAAAATTTACTTACTTTTCTAGTATAATGACCATCACCACTTGTACTACCTCTATTTAAGGCCTCAGCAATATAATCTTTTTCCTTTCCACTTAAATAAATTTTATTAAAAGCTATTTTGCACATTAAAATTACTCCGTTCCTAACCATTTAACTTCAAAAATTTTATTAATAACAGATATGTTTGCCCAGCTTTTTAAAGTTTGCTGTAAACTCTTTTACATCCTCAGATATAAATTCAGCTTTTTTATTAATCATGTATATATCATAATCAAGATCATAATCTTTAATTCGCGAAACATTAATCTCTTTAGCACTAAATTCATCTCTAACTGCATTATATGGCACAAAAGCAACTCCATAACCCTTGCGAACTAAAGTTTTAATTGCCTCCGTCGAATCAAGCTGAGTAATAACATCTATTTCCGAAAAATTATAATCTAGATCTCCTAATGCATTCTTAAAATTTTCTTTGATAATACAGTCCTCTTTTAGAATCACAAATTTGTGGTCCAGAATTTCATCCAGCTTTAACTTTTCTGGAAGATCAAAGGCAGGTGGAGAAATCAATACTACCTTTTCATTAATTACTTTTTCTGAATGTAAATTTTCTGCCTGAACTGGATGAGTAGTAAAACCTACCTCACAAATATCACTTAATACATCCTGCTCAATTTTATCTGAAGAAGCTGCAACCAGATTATACTTATGCTTTGGAAATTTAAACTGCATATTTAAAATCGCACACGGAAGGCAGTAAGTTGCTATGGTATATTCCCCTTCTATTTTTATCTCCTTGCTTTCTTGATCATTTAAATCAGAAATCATCTTATTATGGGTTCTTATTATATTATCTGCATATTTTAAAACTATTTCTCCTGATTCTGTTAGTTTTACTCCTCTATTGCTGCGTATGAAAAGTTCTTTTCCCAGAGAATCCTCCAACTTTTGTATCTGCTGACTTAAAGCTGGCTGAGAGATATGAGAATTACTTGCTACTTTTGAAATGCTTTTTACCTTTGCAATTTCTTGAAAATACTTAAGGCTCTCTATATGCATAAATACACCCTTTCATAGTCATAAAATATAATTTAGAAAATATTGTTTTTGACTAATGTTCTTAATTAATTATATTATTAATCAAGAAAAATAACAAGAGTTAATCGCAAAATCAGGATATTAAATTTGGCTTTAAATTTTTTTCTTTAAAGTAGTTTCTGCCACCATTTTTTATGGTCCAGATACCAGTTTAAAGTTTTTCTCAAAGCATTTTCAAAATTATATTCTGACTTCCAGTCCAATTCAGCTTTAATTTTACTGCTATCAACTGCATATCTGTAATCATGGCCTTTACGGTCTTCTACCTGTTTAATTAATAGTTCTGATTTAGATAATAAGAAAAGTATTTTTTTAGTTATTTCCAGATTACTTTTTTCGTTATTAGCACCGATATTATATACCGCCCCTTTTTTTCCCTGTCGCATGACCAGATCAACTGCTCGGCAGTGATCTTTAACATAAATCCAGTCCCTAATATTACTTCCATCACCGTAGAGTGGTAATTTCTTATCATTCAGGGCATTAATAATAAAAAGTGGAATTAGTTTTTCCGGATACTGATAGGAGCCAAAATTATTAGAACAACGGGTGATAGTCACAGGCAATTCGTATGTTTTAGCATATGAACTAACTAAAAGATCAGCAGCTGCTTTAGAGGCAGAATATGGGCTTGATGGATTTAAAGGACTATTTTCTGTAAATCTACCTTTTTCACCCAGACTGCCATAAACCTCATCTGTAGAAATTTGCACAAATTTTTTTACTCCAAATTTTAAGGCCAGATTAAGTAAATTCTGGGTGCCTTCAACATTAGTTTTGACAAAAATGGAAGGATCTTCTATGCTCCTATCAACATGTGTTTCAGCGGCAAAATTAACTATATAATCTATCCCCTGATGCAGCAGATTAGCAACTTTTTTTCTATTACAGATATCCAGCTGATGAAACTCATAGTTAGGATCTTCCTCTACATCTTTTAAGTTGTCAAGATTGCCAGCATAACTCAATTTATCAACATTAATAATCTGATCA
This sequence comes from Halanaerobiales bacterium, assembly GCA_036172385.1. GTDB lineage: Bacteria > Bacillota > Halanaerobiia > Halanaerobiales > Halanaerobiaceae > Halanaerobium. The sequence goes on from JAXKWB010000059.1 coordinate 5,885, forward strand.
TCATAATTCTTAAGCTGATAATGGATAAAATTACTGCCTATAAAACCAGCTCCACCTGTAACTAATATTCTCATCTAATTCAACTCCTTTACTGC
>JAXKWB010000060.1:0-6603 GCA_036172385.1 Halanaerobiales bacterium
GTTCAAACTTCCCTCTGCAGCTCTATTCATCATAATTTCGCTAATTTCTTTCTGGGCAATTGAATGTTTCTTTATTTTTTCCGGGTCAACTCCGGCCAAATTTTTAGTATTGTTATGACCCAGAATTCTCAAAGAAGCATCAACATTTTCCATTAAATGTTTGATAAAAGGAGCACTGTAATTAAGCTGCTCTTCTGAAGCATATTTATAAAAAAGTTCTGCCTGTTCTTCAAATTTAGTTATTACCAGCGGATGACCACCATTTTTAAGTACTTCTTTATAAACTTCTTTGATTAAATCTTTACTGACATCTTCTCCCTGAATTAAAACCTGATCTCCCTTTTTAACTTCCAGCGAATAGTTAACCAGTAATTCTGCATATTTATTTAATTTAGCTTCTGCCATATTCTAACCTTCTTTCTATTCAAATTATTAAAATCAAAAAATAACCTTGCCGTATGTTCCGCCTCCACCTGACTGAAAGCTAAAATTCTGCTGACGGGCTTTTTTGATTTTTTTAAAGATTCTACTGCTCATACATTTTTTTAATTCAGTGATCGATAAATTATGAATTACATCCATTTCAGTACCGCAATTTTCGAAAAGTTTAGCAGCAGTTTTTTTCCCAATTCCAGGAATATCTAAAAGTGGAACCTGGTAAACATATTCCGGGCGATGAGCAGGGTGTTCTGGCTTTTTGGTCTCTGCAATTTCTAAAATCCTGTCCTTAACCCCAACTACTACCTTTTTCGAACCACAATTCGGGCACTGCAAAACAGCTTCTTTTCCAGAAAAAATACTGTCACAATCTTCACAATGAGAACGGTGGTACTTACCTAACTCCGGATTTAAGCCGTAATTCTTTTTAACTCTGCTGCCTGATTCTCTTTTTAGGGCTTTAAGAACTGAATTAAAATCTAAATCCTCTAACTCCATAATATTATATTCTCTAGCAATTTTTGGCAGAGAATGAGCATCAGAGTTACTCAAAAAAGTTTTTCCACTTAATTCCGGCAGTAAATCAGCCATTTCTGTGTCAGCACTAAGGCCCAGCTCTATCGCCGGTATCTTATCCCAATCTGCTGGTGTAAAAACTTCTGAATAAGTTTTAAAAGCCCTGCCGTAAAAACTTTTATGAGGGGTAAATATATGGGCAGGAATCATTATTCCTCCGTGATATTCTACAATTTTTAAAAGTTCTTTCCCTGTCAATTTTGCAGCCTGAGAACTTAAAGTGATATTAGAAATATAATTTTCCATTGTCCTGCTAAATTCTTTGATCTGCTTGATTTTTGGAAAAAAAGCTAAATAATGAACCTGTCCCCCATTTTTCTCTCTGCTTTCAATTTCTGCCCCAGGTAAAACCAGCAGCTGATCAGAATAAAGTATCCCACCCTGATCTAACTCTTTCATTTCTCCAGCAGCCAGCATTTGATCTATATCTTTAAGAACCACAGGAGAGGCACAGTCAATAATTCCAATTATATCAAGTCCCTTTTTAAAAGCAGCTTCTTTTAAGATATTGGGAAAATTCAATTTTCTGGAAGCGGTTATTTTAACCGGACTGCCGTCACTACCCCCACCTATATGGATATGCAGATCAGCAAAATATTCTGTTTTCATTAAAAATCACCGAGATAATGCATGACAGCAATTAAGGTTTTGCTGTCTTTGATTTTTCCAGCCTGCATAAGTTCTTTTAATTCTGCTCTCGTTTTGGGAACAACTTCTATATATTCTCCTTCTTCTAAATCTCTCCCCACATAATTTAAGTTTTCTGCCTGATATATATAAATAGTTTCTGTACTATAACCTGGTGTAGGAAAAAATTCGAATAACTTGCTTAATTTTTCGGCTGTATACCCAGTTTCCTCTCTTAATTCCCGTCTGGCACATTCCTCAACTTCTTCCTCCAGCTCTAATTTACCGGCTGGTATTTCATAAATTACTTCATCAACAGGATATCTATACTGCCTGATTAATAAAATTTTACCTGCTTCATTTTCAGCCAGCACAGAAACTCCCCCACTGTGTTCTACTACTTCCCTGGTAGATTTATGTTTATCAGGAAATTCTACTTGATCTCTATATAGTTTTAAAATCTTTCCCTCATATATTGCTTCAGATGCTGTTCTTATTTCCTTTTTGATCTCCATTATAAGCCTCCATTTATGAAACTTTTAAATCAACCACAATTTTGTCAGCGATTCTGGCAATAAATTGTGAATTGGTAGGTTTAACATTTTCATTTATATTGTTTTTGAAATACTTTTTTAATGCTTTTTGATTTCCACGCTGCCAGGCAACATCAATTGCATGTCTGATTGCCCTTTCAACTCTACTGGGAGTAGAATCAAATTCATCTGCCACCCGCGGATATAATTCTTTAGTTACTGCACCCAATAAATCCATATCTTTAATTACCATTTTCACAGCCTGGCGTACATAACGATAACCTTTAATATGTGCCGGAACTCCCAGTTCCTGAATGATTTGAGTTATGTAAGGTATATAATTTCCATTTTCTATCTCTAATTGTGGATCCTGAAAATGTATATTTTCTGAAATCCCCGTACTTTTTTCCATCAGCTGTTTAATTCTCTGCTGCAATTTATCCAGATCAAAAGGTTTCATAATATAATAATGAACTCCTAATTCAATAACTGTCTTCATTATTTTATCATGCCCCATAGCGGTTAAAGCAATTACTTTCATCTCTTCAATTAAATCCTGAGAATTTAGTTCTTCTAAAACACCGATCCCATCAAGGTGAGGCATAATTAAATCTAAAATTAAAACATCCGGATTTTCATTATTTTTTATAAATTCGAGAACCTGTTCTCCATCATGTAAAATCTCTACAACATTAAATTCCTTATTTACCTCAAAAAATTCGGCCAGAAGCTGACAGAATTCCTGGTTATCATCCACAATTAAAATATCAATTGTCTTCTCCAATATTTTTCCCCCTCTAGAAAAAAATAAATATTTAGCTTCTAAAATATTAAATGAAATATCTCCTTAATTTATTATATCTCCTATTTTTCTGCCAGAAGCAGCATTTCTTCTGCATGAGCTAAAGTTTTGTCAGTTATTGTTGTCCCACCAATCATCCTGGCAATTTCCTTAACTCTATCGGCTTCATCTAAAGAATAAATCTTCGTAAAAGTCCTGTTTTCTCCCTTTTCCTTTTTAATTAAAAAATGATGATTTGCTGCACTTGCAAGCTGCGGCAGGTGAGTAATACAAATTATCTGTCTATCCTGAGCAATCTGCGTTAATTTTGCAGCCATTTTAGCAGCTGTTTTACCCCCAACACCGCTGTCAACTTCATCAAAAATTAATGTATCTACCTGATCTAAAGCGGCTGTAATAGTTTTTAAAGAAAGCATGATTCTTGATATCTCTCCCCCAGAGGCAATTTTAGACAGAGATTTTAAATCTTCACCTCTATTTGGTGAGATTAAAAATTCTATCTGATCAGTACCATCTGCAGATATTTCTTTTTCCTTAAAATTAACTTTAAACCTAACATCTTCCATAGCTAAATCCTTAAGTTCCTGTTTAAGCTTCACTTCTAAATTTTCAGCATGTTTTTTTCTTTTCTCAGATAATTGATCTGATTTTTTTAGTAATTTTTCTTTTAAATTATCTTCTTTTTTGGTTAGAGAATTAATCTTATCTTCAATGTTTTCCAGTTTATCACGTTTCTGATATAACTCTTCCAGATAAGATAATACTGTCTCTATATCTTCTCCATATTTTCTCAAAAGAGTATTAATTAGATCAAGTCGATCACTAATTAAAGATATCCTTTCCTCATCATAAGCAAAAGAACTTTCAAAATCACCTAAATCAAAAATAAATTCTTCCAATCCATAATAAATATCTGCAAATTTTTTGTTTAACTCTTTCAATTTTTGATTATAATCCTCAATTTCTGTAAATTTATTCTTTAATACCGAAAGGCGATCCATTATTCCTTTTTCACCGTAGTCATCTCCACTTAGAGATGTCAGCAGCTCGGATACAATTTTATAAATTTCTTCTCCGTGAGATAAAGTTTTATATTCTTCTTTTAATTCTTCGTATTCTCCTTCTTTAAGAGCAGCTTCCTCAATCTCTTCAATCTGAAAATTAATAACATCCAATTCTCTGGCTCGCTGGGAATCATCGATTTCAATTTCTGACAGTTCTTTTCTTACCTCTGATAATTCCTGATATAATGATTTAATTTCTGATTTTAAGGGGCTAATTTCTTCCCCAATAAAGGCATCAAGAATCATTAGATGAGAACTCTGATCTAAAAGCAGCTGGTGCTCATGCTGACCGTGGATGTCAATTAAATAACGGCTAATTTTTTTGACAATCTTTAAAGTTGCCAGCTGTCCATTAATCAAAGTTCGGTTGCGGCCATTTTCTCTAATCTCACGGGCAATTAAAATACCATTTTCTTCTTTTTCTATGCCTGCTTCAGTTAAAATGTTATTGATAATTTTCAATTCTTCAGGCTGAAAAAAAGCAGAAATATAGGCTGCTTTTTTTCCACTTCGAATAACATCAGTATTTGCTCTGGCTCCCAGTAATAAATCAAGCGCACCAATAATTATAGACTTACCTGCACCGGTTTCTCCACTTAAAATATTTAATCCCTGCTTAAAATTAATATTAACCTTATTGATTAGGGCAAAGTTTTTAACCTGTAAATCACTGAGCATTAGTTTTCCTCCTGTCAGTTAAGCAAGATTCATTTTTTCCTTAACAATAGTATAAAAAGTCCTATCAGGTAATTTAATAATTGATAATCCCTGATCTGCACCACTGATATAAATTTCATCCCCGGGAATGATTTTATTTTTCTGTCTACCATCAGCACAACCTTTAACAGATCGGCCATCACTGTCAACTTTAATTCTAATTTCTTCCTGATCTGAAATTACCATTGGCCGTAAATGAAGGTTATGAGGACAAATTGGAGTTATTAAAATTGCCTGAACCTGACGGGGATTTATTATCGGCCCCCCTGCTGAAAGGGAATAAGCTGTAGAACCAGTTGGAGTAGCAATAATTAAACCATCACCGCGAAAGTTATTGACAAGTTCTTTGTTGATATAGAGTTCAATTTTGAGCATTTGAGAATCAGGATCTCTATTGATTACATAATCGTTAAGTGCATAGCTGCTGTTAATTTTTTCTTCGTTACGATAATGTTCTGTCTTGAGCATCATTCTTTTTTCGATATTATAATTATTATCATCAATCATTTCCAGTGCTTTTGTTAGCTCATCAGTCTCTACATCAGTTAAAAAACCCAGATGACCAACATTAATTCCCAGTAAAGGAAGATCACTGCCAATAAAATGATGAGAAGTGTGCAGAAAAGTTCCATCACCACCAATTATAATAATATAATCGGCTTCATTTTTGATCCGCTCATAATCAGCCTCTCTATCTTTTTGCGAAAGCTGAAAGGCAGCATGTTCTTCAATTAGAAATTCTTTATTTCTTTCTTCAAACCATTCAATAGCTCTTTCCGCTACAGTAAAAGCTTCTTTTTTGTCTAAATTTACTATTAATGCAGCTTTGTCCATTTTTAAGAACCTCCCAGTTCTGAATGAGCAGTATTAACCAGTTTACCAATTTTCTGCTGCCAGCTCCGGCAGTCAAAACCAGCAGTCTTCTCAGTAAAACTTAGATGGATTAAATACTCAATATTTTTGCTTGCAGCACCAGTTATTGGTGAATAATTAAGAGCAAGTGGCTCAAATCCTTCTTCAAGAAAAAAATCACTTAAACTTTCAATTATATCTATATGAACAGCAGGATCCTTAACCACACCATTTTTCCCAACCCGATCTCGACCAGCTTCAAATTGTGGTTTAATTAGGGCGACAAAATCTCCATTCTGCTCTATAAATTTTTTGACACCAGGTGCGATTAGCCGCAGAGAAATAAAAGAAACATCAGTTACAATTAAAGGAACTTCAACCGGAAGTTCGTCTTTTTCTAAATGACGAAAATTGCATCTTTCTAAAACTTCCACTCTTTCATCCTGTCTCAGTTTCCAGGCCAGCTGCCCATAACCGACATCTATTGCATACACCTTTTGGGCTCCATGCTGCAGTAAACAGTCCGTAAAACCACCTGTAGAGGCCCCAATATCTATTACTTCTTTTGCCTCGGGATTAATCTCAAAAACTTCTAAAGCTTTCTCAAGTTTAAATCCTCCACGACTTACATACGGGTTTTTGTCACCTCTAAACTCAATTTTAGCATCTGGATCAACCTGGGTTCCAGCTTTATCTTCTCGCTGACCATTAACAAAAACTAGTCCAGCCATAATAGCCCTTTTAGCCCGGGAACGACTTTTAAATAATCCCCGTTCAGTTACTACAATATCTAATCTTTCTTTTGGGGCCATAACCTATTTACCTCCTCTGCCTGGGCAAGCAAAGAAAGTGCTTTTTTAAGAATACCTCTGGCATCCAGCTGATATTCTTTTTTCATTTCTTCCATTCCGCCATGGGTCACAAACTCATCTCCAACACCAATTCTTTTGATATTTTTAAGAGTAATACCCCTGTCAGCAGCAAGCTCCAGCAC
>JAXKWB010000061.1:0-12231 GCA_036172385.1 Halanaerobiales bacterium
AACAATTAAAGTTCGGTGAAGATGCACGCCGCAAGTTAGAAAGCGGAGTTTCTCGTTTAGCAAATGCAGTAAAGGTAACTCTTGGTCCTAAAGGACGTAATGTACTTTTAGAAAAAAGCTTTGGTGCTCCTACAATTACTAATGATGGAGTAAGTATTGCCAAAGAAATAGAACTTAAAGATCGTTATGAAAACATGGGTGCCCAGGCAGTAAAAGAGGTGGCCACTAAAACTAATGATGTTGCTGGTGATGGTACAACTACTGCAACAGTTTTAGCAGAAGCTATTTTAAAAGAAGGATTTAAAAATGTAGCAGCTGGTGCCAATCCAATGCTTCTAAAAAGAGGTATTCAAAAAGCAGTAGAAAAATTAACTGAAGAGATTGCTTCAGTGTCTAAACCAGTTGAAGGAAAAGAATCTGTTTCTCAGATTGCTTCTATTTCTGCAGGTAATGACGATGAAGTGGGTAACTTAATTGCAGAAGCAATGGAAAAAGTTGGTCAGGACGGAGTTATTTCAGTAGAAGAATCAAAAAGTATGGGAACTTCTTTAGAAGTTGTTGAAGGTATGCAGTTTGATCGCGGGTACCTATCTCCATATATGGTAACTGATACTGACACAATGGAAGCTTCTCTTGAGGATCCATATATTCTAATTACAGATAAGAAGATTTCCAGCATTCAGGATATTTTACCATTATTAGAGCAGGTTGCTCAGTCTGGTAAAAGCCTAATGATTATTTCCGAAGAAGTTGAAGGCGAAGCACTAGCTACTTTAGTAGTGAATAAGATCCGTGGAACCTTTAACTGTGTTGCTGTTAAAGCACCTGGATTTGGTGACCGCCGTAAAGCAATGTTAGAAGATATTGCTGTTTTAACTGGTGGTACTCTAATTACTGAAGATCTGGGCTTAAAGCTTGAAAATGCAAGCATTAATGATTTAGGTCAGGCTCATAAAGTTACTATTACCAAAGATGATACAACAATTGTTGAAGGTAATGGAGATAAAGAGAAAATTAAGGATAGAATTTCTCAATTGAAAAAGCAGATTGAGACCACTACTTCTGATTTTGATAGAGAAAAGCTTCAGGAAAGACTAGCTAAACTGGCCGGTGGAGTTGCTGTAATTCAGGTTGGTGCAGCTACAGAAACTGAACTAAAAGAAAAACAGCATAGAATTGAGGATGCTTTATCTGCTACCAGAGCAGCCGTAGAAGAAGGCCTGGTTGCAGGTGGAGGTACAACATATCTAGAAGTTATGTCTGCTCTTGATGACCTTAATTTAGAAGGAGACGAAGGAACAGGTGTAGACATTGTCCGCAAAGCTCTGGAAGCTCCAATCAAGCAGATTGCAAATAATGCAGGTCACGAGGGATCTGTTGTAGTAGAAAGAGTTAAAGAAAAAGAAGCAGGAATTGGTTTTGATGCATTAAAAGGTGAATATGTAAATATGATTCAGGCTGGTATTATTGATCCAGCAAAAGTTACACGTTCTGCCTTACAGAATGCTGCAAGTGCTGCTTCCATGCTCTTAACCACTGAATGCCTTGTTGCTGATAACAGTGACGATGATGATGATGGCAATGGTGGCGGAATGCCCGGCGGCATGCCCGGAGGAATGGGCGGCATGGGCGCAATGGGTGGAATGGGCGGTATGATGTAAGCCCGAACCACTCAGCAAATTAATTATAAAATTCAGGGATGTATTCTCTTTGATTAGAGAATGCATCCTTTTTTCTATCTATCTAAATAAATATAACCTTGTTCATGCGTAATTAAAATGAAGAGTCAGTGAAAATTTTTCTCTTTTTAAAAAAGGATTTTTTTAATGGACAGAGAATAAATATTAATAAGAGAAAACTATTTAGCTGTGAAAGTTTAAATTAAAGTTTTTCCTCATAATAATTTCTATAAATAGTTGTTATCTAGATAAAATAATAATCCTAATAAGTTATTCACAAAATTACTTTGCTTTAAATTTTCACAATTTTTTGCGAAAAGAAAAGGTTTATTTTTCAAAAAATGGAGATGAAATACAGGTGGTGGTAGTAAAAAGATAAGAGTAAAAATAATTTATAAAAAAGCTCTGTAGGATAAGGTGATTATATGAAAAAAAATTTCTTGGTCTATGTATTATCAGACTCTGTTGGAGAAACTGCAGAACAGGTAGCAAGAGCTGCAGCAGAACAGTATAAAGATACAGATTATGATATTAAGAAATATCCTTATGTTGAAAGCAAAGAAAAAGTTGATAATATTATAGAAAATCTTAATTCAGAAAATTCAATTTTTGTTTATACCATTGTTAATAAGGAAATATCCGAATATCTGCGGCAAAAATGCGAAAAAAAAGGAGTCCCCTATATTGATGTTATGGATCCCTGTCTCGATACTTTCACTAAATTTTTAGGCAAAGATCCTGTAAGGGAATCTGGAGTTATTCGCAAACTTGATGAAGATTATTTTAAAAGAGTAGAAGCTGTAGAATTTGCTGTAAAATATGATGATGGTAAAGATCCACGCGGAATTTTAAAAGCAGACATAGTTTTAATTGGAGTTTCACGTTCCTCAAAAACTCCTTTAAGTATGTATCTTGCCCATAAAAATTACAAAGTTGTTAATATTCCGCTGGTTAAAGGTTCTAAAGTTCCTGATCAATTATTTGAAGTCCCCAGAAAGAAAATTATTGGGCTGATGATTGATCCGTCTGATTTAATAGAAATTCGGCGGGAAAGAATCAGGGTTTTAGGACTTGACAATAGTGTAGATTATGTATCAGTAGAAAAAATTTATGAAGAACTGGATTATGCTGAGAGAATAATGAGAAAAATTGGCTGTCCGGTAATTGATATGACTAAAAAGGCTGTCGAAGAAGCAGCCAATCTAGTTATTGATATCATAAACGATCTTAACTAATAAAAGGAGGGGTTTTGTTGAAGAAATATGTTTATGCCTTTGAAGAAGGTAAAAAGGAAATGAAGTCACTGTTGGGTGGTAAAGGTGCCAACCTTGCTGAAATGAGTAAAATTGGTTTGCCGGTACCTCCAGGATTCACACTAACTACTGAAGCCTGTATTCACTATATTGAAATTGGTGAAAAGTTAGAAGATAGCCTTAAAGAAAGTATTTTTGAGCATCTGGAAGATTTAGAAGAAAAAATAGGCAAAGAATTTGGTGATGTCAATGATCCTCTCTTAGTTTCTGTTAGATCTGGTGCAGTAATCTCTATGCCTGGTATGATGGATACAATTTTAAACTTAGGTTTAAATGATAAGAGTGTAGAAGGGCTTGCCAAGAAAACTTCAAACCCGCGTTTTGCCTATGATAGTTACAGACGTTTGATTCAGATGTTTGGTAATGTTGTCCTTGGAATTCCAGGCTATGAATTTGATAATTATCTGGAAGACAAAAAAGATGAAAAAGGTTATGATAATGATACTGATTTAACTGTTGAAGATTTAAAAGACATCATTAAAGATTTTAAAGCTTTAATTAAAAATAGAAAAGACATAGAATTTCCACAAAAACCAGAGGAACAGCTATTAATGGCTGTCAAAGCCGTATTTAGTTCCTGGGATAATAACCGTGCTATTTCTTACAGAAATCACAATGATATACCACATGATTTAGGTACTGCAGTAAATGTACAAACTATGGTTTTTGGTAACATAGGTGAAAAATCTGGTACAGGTGTTGCCTTTACCCGTAACCCTGCTACTGGAGAAAATAAAGTATTTGGAGAATTCCTGCTTAATGCTCAGGGAGAAGATGTTGTTGCTGGTATCAGAACTCCAAAAGATATCAAGGAACTACAAGATCTGATGCCTGATGTTTATGATGAATTTATAGAAGTAACTGAAACTTTAGAACAGCATTACAAGGATATGCAGGATATTGAGTTTACTATTCAGGAGGGTGACCTCTATTTACTGCAGACCAGAACTGGTAAGAGAACAGCTGATGCAGCTGTAAATATTGCTGTTGATATGGAAGAAGAGGGATTAATTGATAAAGAAACAGCAGTAATGAGAATAGATCCTGAAGATATCAGTCAATTATTACATCCTAACTTTAAAGAAGACGAGTTAGAAAAAGCTGATCTGCTGGCTACAGGACTTGCAGCATCTCCTGGTGCAGCCACAGGTAAAATCTATTTCAACTCCGAAGATGCAGCTGAAGCTGCTGCTGATGGTGAAGATGTAATTCTGGTTCGTAAAGAAACATCTCCTGAAGATATTGAAGGTATGGTTAAATCCAATGGTATTTTAACCTCTCGTGGAGGTATGACTTCTCATGCAGCTGTTGTTGCCCGTGGTATGGGTAAATGCTGTGTTGCAGGGGCTGGAGATATTCAGGTCGACGAAAGTTCCAGACAGTTCTTTGTAGATGACCGGGTATTTAATGAAGGAGATTATATTTCTTTAAATGGAAGTACTGGTGAGGTTTATGCTGGTGTTGTAGAAACTACAGATGCTAATTTAACAGAGAACTTTAAAATGCTGATGAAATGGTCAGATAAATATCGTAAGATGGGTGTCTATACAAATGCGGACACTCCCCATGATGCAGAAGTAGCACTTGATTTTGGAGCAGAAGGTATTGGGCTCTGCCGGACTGAGCACATGTTCTTTGACAGTGAAAGAATAATTTCTGTTCGAGAAATGATAGTTGCTGACAGCAAGAAAAAGCGGAAGAAAGCCCTGGATAAGCTGTTCCCTTATCAGAAAGAAGATTTTAAAGGAATCTTTAAGGTGATGGAAGATAAGACTGTAACAGTAAGACTATTAGATCCACCATTACATGAATTCCTGCCGCAAAATGATAGAGATATCAAAAATCTGGCAGATCAGCTGAGTGTTCCAGTAGATGATTTAAAACGGCTGATTGGGGAATTGGAAGAAATGAACCCCATGCTCGGACACCGCGGCTGTCGTCTGGGAATTACCTATCCAGAGATTTACAAGATGCAGGTTAAAGCAATTATTTCTGCAGCCTTAGAGGTTAAAGAAGAAGAGGGTTATGATGTGAAGGCTGATATTATGATTCCTCTTGTTGGTACAGCTAAAGAGCTGGAAATATTAAGAGAAGATGCTTTAGAAGTAGCAGAAGAACTTATTGAAAATTCAAGTGTAGATATTAATTATAGTATTGGAACTATGATTGAAATTCCTAGGGCTGCGTTAACTGCAGATAAGGTTGCAGCTCACGCTGATTTCTTCTCCTTTGGTACTAATGATCTGACTCAAATGACTTATGGCTTCTCTCGTGATGATGCCGGTAAGTTTATCAGCAAATATTTAGATCAGGATATATTTGCTAAAGATCCTTTCCAGGTCTTAGATCAGGAAGGTGTAGGTCAGCTGGTTGAAACAGCAGTTAAGCTTGGACGCCAAGAAAAACCAGATCTTAAATTAGGTATTTGCGGAGAACATGGTGGAGAACCTTCTTCAGTTGAGTTCTGCCATAGAACAGGTTTAAATTATGTATCCTGCTCACCATATAGAGTGCCGATTGCGCGTCTGGCTGCAGCTCAGGCTGCCTTAAAAAATGATTAACTGTTAAATATGAAGCTCTGTTTATAAGTTAATAACTGCTTATAAACCTGACTCCCTCCTAATTATCTATTTAATAGGAGGGAGTTTTAAATATTTAAATCAAAAAAATATTTTATCTAGCCGCAGAACCCTTGACAAAGACAGCAAATCCACTGTATACTTTATTAAATAAAAGCGGAAGGGGAATTAGATGGATTACGATAAGGTATTGATTCTTGATTTTGGCGGTCAGTACAGCCAATTGATTGCAAGAAGAGTAAGAGAATTTAATGTTTATTCTGTTATTAGAGGTCATAATATTGAGCTGGAGGAAATCAAAAAAATAGATCCAGCTGCTATAATTTTTTCAGGTGGACCAGATAGTGTAACATCTCCAGGGGCTCCTGGTGTTGATCAGGGTGTATTTGAGCTCGAAATTCCTATTTTAGGGATCTGTTATGGGATGCAGTTAATGGCTCAGCTCTTAGAAGGCGGTCATGTAGAAAAAGCAGAACAGGGTGAATATGGCAAAGCAGATTTAGAAATTTTTAGCCAGAAAAAATTATTTAAAGAGATAGAAAACCATTCTCAGGCCTGGATGAGCCATGGTGATCATGTAAAAGAGCTGCCCAGAGGTTTTGAAGTGATTGCTAAAACGGAGATAACTGCTGTGGCCGCAATGGCTGATTTTAAAAGAGAGTTTTACGGAGTCCAGTTTCATCCCGAAGTTAATCATACAATTCAGGGGAAAACAATCCTGCATAACTTTCTCTTCAGAATTGTAGATCTTAAAGCCAACTGGAATATGGCGGATTATATTAACGAAGAAGTGGAGAAAATTAGAAAACAGGTTGGTCAGGGTAAAGTAATTTGTGGTCTTTCTGGAGGTGTTGATTCTGCAGTTGCCTCAGCTATTGTCCATAAGGCAATTGGAGACCAGTTAACCTGTATTTTTGTTGATCACGGTCTGCTGCGCAAAGGTGAAGCAGAACAGGTTAAAAGAACCTTTGGTGAAGAATTTAATATTCCTTTAATTTATGTTGATGCCAAAAAGAGATTTCTGGATCGGCTGGCTGGAGTTGAAGAGCCAGAAGAAAAAAGAAAGATTATCGGTGATGAGTTTATTAAGGTTTTTGACGAAGAAGCCGAAAAATTATCCGATGTTCGCTACTTAGTTCAGGGGACTATCTATTCTGATGTTATAGAAAGTGGTGGAACAGAAAAGGCAGCAACGATTAAAAGTCATCACAATGTAGGTGGGCTGCCGGAAGAGATGAATCTGGAGCTTGTAGAACCCCTGCATTTTCTATTTAAAGATGAGGTTAGAAAAATAGGGGAAGTTCTTGGTCTGCCGGATGAAATTGTCTGGAGACAGCCTTTTCCCGGTCCTGGACTTGCAATCAGAATTATTGGTGATGTTGACTGGGATAAATTAGAAATTTTGAGAAATGCCGATGCAATTGTGCAGGAAGAAATAAAAGAAGCAGGACTTTACCGTGATATCTGGCAGTCATTTGCAGTTCTTCCTGATCTCAGGAGTGTTGGTGTGATGGGTGATGAAAGAACCTATGGTTATCCAATTATTTTACGAGCTGTAAATAGTGATGATGCTATGACAGCAGACTGGGCTCGCCTACCCTATGAGGTACTGCAGTCAATTTCTAATAAAATAGTTAATCAGGTGGAAGAGGTAAATAGAGTTGTTTATGATATTACATCAAAACCACCTGGAACAATAGAATGGGAGTAATATCCAGGAAAGAGGTGTAAACTTTGTCCCGAAATATAAAGGATAAATTTACTGAACAGCTATTTGAAGCAATATTGATGCTGGAAAGCAAAGAAGAATGTTATAATTTTTTTCAGGATATAGCTACTATTGGAGAGATAAAAGCCCTGGGTCAGAGGCTGGAAGTAGCCAGAATGCTGAAAGAAGGTTATACATACGATCACATTGTTGCTGAAACGGGAGTCAGCACTGCAACCATCAGTCGAGTTAAACGCTCGCTGGAATACGGTGAAGATGGCTATAATTTAATTCTGGCTCGTCTGGAAGCAAACAGTGATTCAGATAATTAAAGATTATAAAGTTTATTGAGGAAAAAGCTCATTTTGGGCTTTTTTCTTTGATAATAATAAATATAAAAAATCAAGGGGGAAGAAAATGAAGAAAACACTATTATTTTTACTAACTATTACAATCATTTTTTCAACAGCATTAACTGCCTCTGCAGCACTTGATGCTGAAGCAATCGGGATGGGAGATAACTTTTCTACTATGACAGGTGAGGCAGCTTACTATTCTAATCCAGCTGGACTGGCTTTAAGAGAAAATAATTTTGCTTTAAAAGCAAATTTTGGTTTTTCTGTCTGGAATAATGTTTTTGAGAACAGTGAATTTACTGAAGATGAGATTGAAAGCAAGCTAACCGGTGAGGATTTAATTTTAGCCGGAAGAAGTGCCTTTGGAACTCAGTTTTATTACAAAAACTTTGCTCTGGCTGTCAATGGCCGAGCAGAAGGAATGCTGGAAACAGATAGTGATGCAGCTGAGATTTTGACTTCTGCTGATCCTAAAATAACATTTGAGGATGGGGTAGTTAATGCAGATCCTGTTGAAGTTGATTTCGATTTAACTAAAGGGGGGGCAGCTGCCACATCTGATGTTTCCTTAAGTTATGCTCGAGAGATTTTCAATCAGTGGTCTCAAAACTCAAATAAGGTAGAAGGGCTTTATTTTGGAGCAACTTATCACTATTTGGTAGGAGAGATTTATAAATTTGGTGGTGATGGTACTATTACTGCAGAATTAGATAATAATGTTGCCAAATATTATGGAGAAGCAGAATTCTATACTAATCGTACTGAAGATGGTGAAGCAAGTGGTAATGCCTTCGACTTAGGTCTGGCTTTAAAAACAAATAATGATTATACTTTTGCTTTCAGTGCAATGAATATTGGGGAACTTTCAGCAGATCAATATTATAAAGATGGAGTTAATTACACTACTCCAAGTGATACAGAGTTAGTGGAACAAACTAATGATGGAGATATTGTAAACAAAGAAATTACTTATCAGCTGCCACGTGTCTATAGATTAGGTATCAAAAAAGAATTTAGTCAAAACACTGTTCTTTATGCTGATTACTCACGTGTAAGCTATGACGGCGGCCAGGATGATAATATTTATGCTATAGGTAGTGAATTTAGAAAAACTAAATTTATTCCCTTACGTCTGGGACTTAACTATTCTTCTTTAAGAGAAGATGTTGAGCTGGCGGCTGGAATGGGAATTAATATCAGCGATAATTTTAAAATTAATATGGGTATTTCTGATCTGATGGCATTAAGTGATAGTGCTAAAGGTCTTAAGTTTGGGATCTCTACTTTAATTGGATTTTAATAAATATTGTTCAGAGATAAACTAAGATAAAATTAACAAGTTATGCTGCCGACCTTTAATCATTTTTGGTTAAAGGTCGGCTTTTTATTTAAAAAAAATTAAATTAAAAGCAGGAATCTCACCTCTGGTCTAGAAACTATAATATTGGTTTGTCTAAAAAATAATATTTAGACTTTATTTTAAAAACCTGGAGGTTTAAAAATTAATGAGTAAAAAAGATTATGATGTGATTATCATTGGTGCTGGACCGACTGGAATATTTACTGCGATGGAATTTGTAAAAAAAGAAGCAGATTTGGATATTCTAATTTTAGAAAAAGGAACTAATCTGGAAAAAAGGGTCTGTCCAATGAAGGAAAACCCTGGTATGGGCTGTGTTAACTGTCCCAGCTGTGCAATAGTATCAGGCTGGGGTGGAGCAGGTGCCTACAGTGATGGAAAACTTTCACTTTCTCCTGATATTGGAGGAAATCTGGAAAATTATATTGGGCGACAGCAGCTGATTGATAATATTTCTTATGCAGATGATATTTATATGGAATTTGGCGCACCGGATAGAGTTTTTGGAGTTGCCGAAGATAAACAGGATGAAATTAGAAAAAAGGCTGTTAAAGCTGAATTGAAATTTATCCCTGCCAGTTTAAGACATTTGGGAACCGGCTACAGTCAGGTAGTTTTACAGAATATGCAGGATTACTTAGAAGAAAAAGGTGTCGAAGTTAGATTTGGAGTCAATGTAAAGAAATTTATTGTAGAAAATGATAAAATTGAAGCAGTAGAAACAGCTGAAGGTGATACAATTACAGCCGCTTTTGTAATGACTGCAGCTGGCAGAGAAAACGCAGAATGGCTGACCAATCAGGCTAAAAAATTAGAGATTGAGACAGCAATTAATCCTGTTGATATAGGAGTTAGAGTAGAATGTCCTGCTGCAGTAACAGAATATATGACTGATAATTTATATGAATCCAAATTAATATATCATACCCCAACTTTTGAGGACAAGGTAAGAACTTTCTGTATGTCACCATATGGAGAAGTTGTTAGTGAAAACAATCAGGGTTTGATTACAGTTAATGGTCACAGTCACTCTGATCTTAAAACTCACAATACAAATTTTGCCCTGCTGGTGAGCAAAACATTTACTGAGCCATTCCACGAACCAATTACTTATGGTAAAGATATAGCTAAACTTGCCAATATGCTGGCGGGAGGAGTATTAGTTCAGAGACTGGGAGATCTGCTTGAAGGTAGGAGAACTACTGAAGAAAGATTAAAGCGTTCAGTTACTGAACCAACTCTAAAAGATGCAACCCCGGGAGACTTATCTCTTGTTCTGCCGCACAGACATCTTACAGGAATTATCGAGATGTTAAAAGCTTTAGATAAAATTACTCCGGGTATTTATGGAAGGGATACTCTTCTTTATGGAGTAGAAGTTAAGTTTTATTCTTCCCGTCTTGCTGTTAAAGATAATCTGGAAAGTAAGGTGGAAAATCTATTTTTTGGTGGTGATGGAGCAGGTATTACCAGAGGTTTAATGCAGGCTTCAGTTTCCGGGATAGTAATTGCCCGCTCAATAATGGAAAAGTTAAAAGCAAATAACTAATTAGCTAAAAATATATATTTAAAATGGATGTTTAATTGTAAAATGAATATTTAAAAGTGTAAACTAAACAATAAAAGCAATAAAGCTCAGTCTGTTTAAAAACAGCAAGTGAGTTTTATTGCTTTTCTAGATTTTAAGATGGATTAATATTTAAAATAAATGGTCTGGCTGCAGGGATTTGAACCCTGGACCTCTTCGTCCCGAACGAAGCGCGCTACCAAGCTGCGCCACAGCCAGCTATTAATATACAATATTATATCATAATTTCAAAAAATACTAAAGCAAAATTATCTCAGTAATTGTTAAATTTTCACTTGATATTTATTCTCAATAACTATACAATTAAAATAGGTTGAGAGTTAAAGTTTTAATATTTTTTAACAGGAGGTATAAAAAATGAAATTCTTGAAATTTGACAAAGGTGAAAAAATTCCGGAATTCAAATTAGTAGATCAGAATGAAGAAGAAGTTACTCTGGACGATTTTGAGGGTAAAAATGTACTGCTGTCATTTCATCCCTTAGCCTGGACCAGTGTCTGCCGCAACCAGATGCAGGAATTAGAAGATAATTACGAAGAATTTGAAAAGAATAATACAGTTCCACTGGGAATTAGTGTTGATCCTGTACCTTCTAAGAGTGCCTGGGCGGATACTTTAGGTTTAGAAGACTTAAAACTTTTATCCGACTTCTGGCCTCATGGAGAACTTGCCACAAAACTGGGTATTTTTATTAAGAAAAAAGGAATTTCAGGTAGAGTTAATATCTTAGTTAATGATCAGGGCGAAGTTCTCTGGGCAAAAGAATATGAGGTTCCAGAATTGCCCGATATTGATGAAGTGTTAGAAGCTGTAGCTGATAATGCTTAAACTTTGATTATATATAGTTGGCTGGAATAACCTGGATAGTTCTAAATGTTATTCAGCAGTAGAGTAAAAAGTTCACAACTAATTTATTCTAAATGAATATATTTAAGAGCAAGTAAATGCCCTGTTTTTAGAACAGGGTTTTTTGCTTGCTCTTTGTGATTTGTGTTATAATTAAATTTAGTCAGGTATTTTTAATAAAGCGTTTTATAGATTGATTTTTAGTATTTTAAAAACTGATTTTTAACAGCATAGAGCTGACAATAATTTAGGAGTGGTCATTTTGGAGATTTTTTTAATTATTATGGTCTTGATCTTATTTGCAGTAGAAATTGCAGCAATATTTTTACCGGTGCTGCCTGATTCAGTTTTTTTCTGGGCCGCGGTTATTTTATACAGATTAATAAAAACTGATATAAGTTATTCTCCCTATTTCTGGACAGGAGCAGTTCTGCTCACAGTAGTAGTATTTATGGCAGATTATCTGGCGAATGCTTATTTTATAAAAAAACGGGGTGGCAGTAATAGGACGATAATGGCTGCAGTTGTTGGAATGATTGTAGGAACAATTTTCTTGGGGCCTTTAGGATTTATAATCGGTCCTTTTGTTTTAATTTTTATTGCAGAATACTGGCAGAGTAGAAATAAAAGCAATTCTTTTAAATTAGCTGTAAGCAGTATTTTTGCTTTTGTAGCCAGTACGGCCTCCCGATTGGGAATGCAGATTTTTTTAATGATCTGGTTTTTTATTGAAATATATTAAATATAAATGCGATTCAGCTCATTTATTAGAGGAAATTAAGAGAAATTTATTAGATATTGA
>JAXKWB010000062.1:0-8077 GCA_036172385.1 Halanaerobiales bacterium
TATCTGTTCTAACGAATTTTCCATTTCTTTTTCAGTCAAAGTTCTTAAATCAGCCAGACCTTCTCTGTATCTGGTCAAACCAACAGGAACAATCCCAATCGATAATATCTGAGGATAAAAATCTATAAGATCAGCTAAAGTTTTATCCAGCTCTTCTCGATCATTATAACCGGGGCAGAGTACAATCTGAGTATGAAACTGAATATTATTTTTCTGAAATAGTCTAAGCAATCTGTTTATTTCACCAGCACGGGGATTCTTCATCATTTTAATCCTTAATTCAGGGTTGGTGGTATGAACTGAAATATTAATTGGACTTAAGTTTTTATCAATTATTCTTTCAATCTCTCTCTGTTCCAAATTAGTAAGAGTCACAAAACTACCCTGTAAAAAAGAAAATCGATAATCATCATCCATCTGATTTAAACTATTACGCATATTTTGAGGCTGCTGTTTTACAAAACAAAAAATACAGTTGTTTTTACACTGTTTTAGACCATCAAATATAATTTCTTTAAACTCTATACCCAATTTTTCTCCAGGCTGACGCTGTAATTCAACACTTTCCCTTTGATTATTTTTAGTCTCAATTTCCAGCACAATAACTGGCTCAGAAATCTGATATAAATAATCTATATAATCATTTATTTTCTGTCCATTAATGGTAATAATCTTATATTCTTCCTTTAATCCTGCTTTATCAGCGGTAGAATTTGGAATAATTTTTTCGATTTTAACCATAGTTCTTCTACCTCCTGTAAGCTTGATAATATCATATTTACTACAATTAGGCAATAAATCTGCAGTAAGCATAAAAAAACCCGCCGCCCATAGAATTAAGGGACAGCGGGTGCCTTTTTTAATTATTCACCCTGGTCAAAAATATCTCCAACAATTTCTCTAATAGTAGCTCCTCCTGAGGAACTATCATCACTTTTGTTACTCTGTGATTTACTACTGCTGCTTGAACTTTGAGAACTGCTGCTGGATTCTTTTTTAGGTTCAGGCTTTTCTTCTAACTCTTTTAAGCTTAAACCTACTCTTTCCTGATCAGCATCAATATTGATAATTTTTGCTTCTCTTACATCACCAACACTAACTACTTCATCAGCAGTTTTAACATGACGGTGTGATAACTGTGAAATATGAATTAAACCTTCAATACCCTTTTCAACTTCCATAAAGGCACCAAAATCAACAAGTTTAGTAATCTTACCTTCAACAACTTCTCCTTCATAGTGCTTCTCAGCAAATTCTTCCCATGGATCAGGTAAAAGCTGCTTTAAGCCGAGAGAAATTCTTTCCTCTTCTTTGTTGACACCAAGAACCTTAACTTCAACTTTTTCTCCTTCAGAAAGCACTTCAGAAGGGCTTTCAATTCTACCCCATGACATTTCTGAAATATGAAGCAGGCCTTCTATTCCTCCCAGGTCAATAAAGGCACCAAAATCAACTAACTTGGTAACTGTACCTTCTACTGTCTGACCTTCTTCTAAAGAGGCTAGAGTTTCTTCTTTCTCAGCTGCTCTCTCTTTTTCAAGAACTTTTTTAGCAGAAAGAACAACATTATTATTATCTCTTTCAACTTCAATGATCTTAAGGCGCATTTTTTCGCCAACATAGTCGCTTAAGTCATCAACATAGCCAATCGCAACATGAGAAGCAGGGATAAATCCTCTGACTCCTACATCTACAACCAGACCACCTTTAACTTCTTTTGTAACTTCAGCTTCCAGGATTTCATCATTTTCGTATGCTTCTTCAATTTTTTCCCAGGCCTTTTCATAATCAGCCTGCTTTTTAGATAAAATCATATTACCTTCATCATCTTCTAAAGTTAAGATAACTACTTCAATCTCTTCGTCCATACTCACAATATCATGAGCATCTTCTACAGGACGA
Source organism: Halanaerobiales bacterium (assembly GCA_036172385.1). Taxonomy (GTDB): domain Bacteria; phylum Bacillota; class Halanaerobiia; order Halanaerobiales; family Halanaerobiaceae; genus Halanaerobium. The sequence continues at coordinate 1,903 of JAXKWB010000062.1, forward strand.
TGGCTCAAATGGCGTAATGGAATAAATCCATCTGTTTTATAATTAACATCAACATAAACACCATTATCATTAATTTCAACTACAGTACCAGTAACTTTCTGACCTTTGCTTAAATCAGCAATATCATTATCGCTATATTTAAATTCAGCCTCTTCTTCAGTTTCAGCATCTTCTTCTGCTTCTTCTTCGACAGATTCTGCTGCTTCCTCACTGTTATCAGCTTCTTTTTTCTCTTCCTCTGTAGTTTCTTCAGTCTTGTCAGTTTCTTCTGCTGTCTCCTCAGTCTCTTCTACTGTCTCTTCTACCTCTTCTAAAACCTGTTCTTCTTTTTCCTCTGTGTTCTCAGTTGACTCAACATTTAGATCTTTGTTTTCTTCGTTCATTAACTGAATAACCTCCCTTATTAACCAGTCTGGAGTCGATGCTCCAGCTGTAATTCCAACTTTATTTTTTCCAGACAACCACTCTTTATTAATTTCAGCGGCTGTTTCTATATGAAAAGTAGGGGTATTTGTGGCTGCACAAATTTCTGCCAGCCTGGTTGTATTAGCACTATTATGACCCCCTATTACAAACATGATATCTACATCCTCAGCTAATTTTTTGGCTGAAGACTGACGTACATCTGTAGTATTACAAATAGTGTTAAAAACTTTCAACTCTTTAACTTCTGTTATAACTAAATTAATAATATCCCGAAAAGACTCAGGAGATTTTGTTGTTTGAGCTACAAAACCAACTCTAGTTTTTAGCTCAACAGACTTTAAATCCTCTTTTTCTCTAATTATAATTGCTTTTTTATCACTTGCCCCATAAATTCCCTGAACTTCTGGATGATCTTGATCACCATAAATAAAAGTTTGATAGCCCTCATCTACCAATTTTCTGGCATATTTTTGAGCATTTTTAACATAGGGACAGGTAGCATCTATAATCTTTAGATTTTTCTCTCTTGCCTGTTCTATAATTTCTGGAGCAACTCCGTGAGAACGGATAATTACTATCCCAGAATCAATTTCGGCAAGTGAAGAGGCGACTTTTACATCTTTAGCTTCCAATTTCTTTACAACCTGTGGATTATGAATCAGCGGCCCCAGTGTATAAACATTCATATCTTCATTTTCACCGGCGGCTTCCAGAACCAGATCAATAGCCCTTTCCACACCAAAACAAAATCCAGCCTCTTCTGCTGTAATAACCTCCAGAACCTTCACCTCCTTCCAGCACAACACGAACAAGTAACAATATACCCTAAAAATATACAGGATACCTCTTAAACATTTTTCTCTATCAATCCCTAAAATCCTGCTTTAAATCCAAAAAAATTAAAAAAAGCGTAAAATAATTGCTCTGTTGATAACTGTTATTATTTATCTATCGATTTCTTTTTGAATTTTACTTTTGATAAATTGTGCTGCTTTTTTTCTTTCATCTTTATTCAATCTTTTTTTAGAGAATTGATCCATAGTAAATTTTTGCCCAATATTAATCGTGATTCTGCCATCTTTTTTTACATTTTTAATCCCCACCGGCAAAATCGGAGCTCCACTTTTTATAGCCAGCATAACTGATCCAGCTTTTGGATTCCCAAGTTTACCTTCCTGATGTCTTGTTCCCTCGGGAAATAATCCCAGCACTTCCTGGTTTTTGAGTACCGAAAGAGCTTTTTTAACAGCAGTTATATCATTCTTGCTGCGGTCAACTGGAAAAGCATCGGCTAAAAAAAGTACAAAGCGGATAACGGGATTTTCAAAAAGTTCTTTTTTTGCCATAAATCTTATTGGCCTTGAAAAAATTGCTGCCAGCAGTGGTGGGTCAAAAGCACTAATATGATTTGACATCACAATAACTGGACCCTGGTCAGGTAAATTTTTTTTTCCTTTAATCTTTATTCTGAAAAATATTTTAAAAATGGCTAAAAGAAATAACCTAATACACTGATAAATAAAATTTTTCACTGAGAGTCACCTTCAATAATGGTTATCATTTTATCAAGAACCTGATCTATAGATAAATTAGTTGTATCTACTAAAATAGCATCTTCTGCTTTTTTTAAGGGGGAATGCTTTCGCTCACTATCTAATTTATCTCGTCGGGCAATACTTTTTTTAATTTTTTCAAAATCTGCATCTTTATCTTTTGATTTAGTTTCCTGATACCTCCGTTTTGCTCTTTCCTCCAGAGAAGCAGTCAAAAAGAATTTATATTCAGCTTCAGGTAGAACCACTGTTGTAATATCTCTACCATCCATTACAACCATGTTGCTTTGAGCCAGCTGCTGCTGTTTATCAACTAATACTTCTCTCACACCTTTAATTGAAGCTATCTGAGAAACATGATTATTAACCTCAGCTGTTCTAATCTCCTCAGTCACATTTTCTCCATTCAGAAATATTTCCCCGTTTTTATCAAAAGTAATATCAATACTTTTTGCCAGTTCCACTAATTTATTTTTTTGATCAAAATCAATATTATTTTTTATAGCAGCCAGAGTTAGAGCCCGATACATTGCACCAGTATCAAGGTGAAGATAATTTAATTTTTTGGCCAATAATTTTGCAATAGTACTTTTGCCTGCACCACCCGGGCCATCAATAGCTATTACATTTTTCATTTATTTCACATCACCTTTTAAATTTCTATTTATTCGACTAAATCAGGTCTTAGTTTCTTAGCATTTCTTAAATATTGATGTTTCACCTGACTTTTATCTCTTTTTCCATCTACATGTATTAATAATCTTATCATTTTTTGACTACTCATTTCAACCTTCATTTCCTGCATACATAAAATTGGAGTTAAATTATAGCCGATTTCTCTTAATGCCTTACCAGGATAAACTTTAGTTAGGTCATCAGTTGTTGTAGTAATTATACTAATTAAATCTTCTTTTTGTAAATCATTTTCCTGCATCAGGCTCTGCATTATTTCTTTTGTAGCCTCACTTATATCTTTTTCAGTATTAGCTTCAACACTGATAGCTCCTCTTATTGCATACATTCTATTATCCTCCAATTAACTAATCAAGTTTATTCAATTTATCTAAAGCAACTTTTGCTGCTTCCTGTTCAGCTTCTTTTTTGCTTGATCCCTGACCTGAACCAAGACTATCATCGTTTAATTTTACAGCAACTATAAATGTCTTATTATGATCTGGACCTTCTTCATCAACTACTTCGTATTCAGGACGCATATTACCATTTTCCTGTATCACTTCCTGCAGTATAGTCTTATAATCCTGAATATGATTACCCTCTGCCACATTTATAATATCAACTTTAAGTAGTTCCAGAATAAAATCCGCTGCTGCTGTAAAACCCTGATCAAGATATAAAGCACCAAAAATTGCTTCCATTGTATCTGCTAAAATAGAATCTCTTTCTCTACCACCTGTCATTTCTTCACCTTTACCTAAGAAGAGAAATTGACCCAGTTCTATTTTTTTGGCAACATCTGCTAAAATCGGAGCACTTACAATAACGGCTCTCATCTTTGCCAATTCTCCCTCTGGTAAATTAGAAAATTTATTAAAAATATAGGTACTCACCGAAAGACTTAATACAGAATCACCAAGAAACTCTAAACGTTCATTGTCCTTTAAATTAAGACGCCTGTTCTCATTGGGATATGACTTATGAGTTAAAGCTCTCTGAATTAAAGTTTTATCATTAAAATCTAAAGCCAGGCTTTCCTCAAACTCTTCTATTTTTCTTTTGTTAAACAACTGTACCATTTATATATCACCATCCATTAAAATAAATAAAAGGGATGAAAACTCCACAGAGGGAGCTTCATCCTTAATCACTGCTTAAAGAATATCTTCTAAATAACTTACAGCATCCTCAACTGTGCGAATGTTTTCTGCATCTTCATCAGGGATTTCTACATCAAATTCTTCTTCAAATGCCATAACCAATTCCACGACATCTAAAGAATCTGCTCCAAGATCTTCTATAAATGAAGAGTCTTCAGTAACTTCATCTCTGTCAACTGCTAATTCTTCTGCTACAATATCAATAACTTTATCTAAGATATTATCCACTCCATTCACCTCCTTCCCAGGGCATTGAGCTCAAAACAAGTTAAGCGCCCATGCCTCCATCAATTTTAATTACTTCACCATTTATGTAGTTTGCATTATCTGAAGCTAAAAATGATACTAAATCTGCTACTTCTTCTGCTCTGCCAAAACGTGCCAGAGGGACCTGTTCTATGATTCCCTCTTTGATACTGTCACTCAGCTCATCTGTCATTTCTGTATCTATAAAACCAGGTGCGATAGCATTTGAACAGACACCTTTAGAGGCCAGCTCTTTGGCCATGGTTTTTGTAAAACCAACAATTCCTGCTTTTGCCGCTGAATAATTAGCCTGACCTGCATTACCATTAATACCAACTACAGAAGAAAGATTAATCAACTTTCCCTTTTCAGCTTTAAGTAAATATCTTACTGCATTTTTGGTGCAGTTAAATACACCTTTTAAATTAATATCTAAAACCTGATCCCAGTCTTCTTCTTTCATTCTTAAAATAAGCTTATCCTTTGTAATTCCGGCATTGTTAACCAAAACATTAAGACCGCCCATTTTTTTATAAGCAGTTTTGACTAGATTTGCTGCCTGATCAAAATCACTTACATCAGCCTGCACCACATGAGCTTTACCCCCTGCTGCTTCAATTTCATTTTTTACTGCTTCTGCTCTGGTTCGAGAATTAGCATAATTTAGAGTAACTTCAGCTCCCAAAAGAGCCATTTTTTTAGCAATTTCTGCTCCAATTCCTCTGGAACTGCCTGTAATTAAAACTTTTTTTTCATTAAGGTTTATCAAATTTGACACCTCTTTTGTCTGTATAATAATTATTAAAAAATATTAAAATTTTAAATAGATATTATTTCAATAAATCACAGCTGTTTTTAATTGTATTTTCAGCTTCAAATACAATTTCTTCTATGATTTCCTTTACACTTTTAATTTCAGTGATCATTCCCGAAACCTGTCCGGCCATTACACTGCCTTCCTGAACCTAACCATCCATTACCGCATCTCTTAACTTACCTGACCCTACTTCTTCAATTTTTTCAGGAGATGCACCTTCTTTTTCCAGTCTTTCTATCTCTTTTGTTAATTTATTTTTTAAATTTCTAACTGGATGACCTGTACTGCGGCCTGTTACAACTGCATCTCTATCTCGGGCTCCAATTATAGCTTTTTTAAAAGCATCTGAAGCTGTACATTCTTCCGAACAGACAAATCTAGTTCCAATCTGTGCTCCTTTTGCTCCCAGGGATAAAACTGCAGCTAAACCTCTACCATCTGCAACTCCTCCTGCCGCGATGACAGGAATATCTACAGCATCTGCAACCTGTGGTACCAGAGCCATAGTGGCCAGCTCTCCGATATGCCCCCCTGCTTCTGTTCCTTCTACAATTACTGCATCTACATCAAGTCTTTCCATTCTCCTTGCTAAAGCTACAGAAGGTATAACTGGAATAACTTTTGAACCTACTTCCTGAAACCTCTTTACATGTTTACCGGGGTTCCCGGCTCCTGTGGTGATGACTGGCACCTTTTTTTCTAGTGCGAGTTCTATTATATCATCTGCAAAAGGCGAAAGTAACATTATATTTAAACCAAATGGTTTATCTGTTAATTCTCTAACTTTTTCAATTTCTTTTTCAATTACATCTGCCGGAGCATTTCCTGCTCCAATAATACCCAGGCCACCTACACTGGAAACTGCTGCAGCTAATTCTCCGGTTGCAACCCAGGCCATACCTCCCTGAATAATTGGCTTTTCGATCTCCAGTAAATCACAAAGTTCTGTTTTCAATGCCATTTATTCCAACTCCTCATTCTTTTCTAACTCAGTTTTAATTAATGATACTATATCTTCTTGAACAGTATTTTTTGCAGCTTTAACCGCATTATAAATAGCAGTTCCGTCTGAACTGCCGTGACTGATGATTACAACACCATTAACTCCCAGTAATGGAGCTCCCCCATACTGTCTGTAATCAATTTTATTTAATACTTTTTTTAAATATGGTTTTAAAAGTAAGGCAGCAATTTTTGACCTTAAATTAGTTTGAAAACTTTCTTTAATTAAATCAAGAAAAAACGAAGCTGCTCCTTCCGTTGTTTTCAAAACAATATTACCAACAAAACCATCTGTT
>JAXKWB010000063.1:0-6829 GCA_036172385.1 Halanaerobiales bacterium
CTCTGAACACTCCATTTACCGGTACCTTTGTGTTTGGCTTTATCAAGAATTAAATCAATTAATTTTCTGCCAGTTTTAGGATCATCCTTTTTCATGATTTTAGCAGTTATTTCGACTAAATATGATTCGAAATCCTGGTTCCATTCGGCAAAAATATCTCCCATTTCTGCCGGCTTTAGCTGCAGCACTTTGCGCAGATAGTCATAGATTTCAGCCAGAACTTCCATAATTCCATATTCAATCCCATTATGAACCATTTTGACATAATGGCCTGCAGACTGAGGCCCTAAGTAGCTGACACAGGGACCTTTTTCAGTTTTAGCAGCAGCATCTTCCATAATATCTGATACCTCTGCATAGGCGTTTTCATTACCTCCGGGCATAATAGAAGGTCCATGTAGGGCTCCATATTCACCCCCGCTGATTCCGACACCCAGGTAGCGGATTCCTTTTTCTTTAAGGTTATTTAAGCGTCTATTGGTATCTTCAAAATGAGAATTCCCCCCATCAATAATAATGTCATCTTTTTCTAAATAAGGCAGCAGGCCATCAATAACCAGGTCAACAGGTTTACCGGCCTGAATCATCAGCATAATTTTGCGGGGCTTTTCAAGAGAAGCGACAAAGTCCTCCAGCTCATAAGCTGCTTTAATTTCCTGATTATCGATTTTATTATTAATAAAATTTTCGGTCTTACTTGTTGTACGATTGTAAACGGCAATGGAATGGTTGCGGGCAATATTAAGAGCCAGATTCTGCCCCATAACTGAAAGTCCGAACAATCCAATCTCGTATTTTTTCATTTATAATTACCTCCTTATAGGCACTTCAAAATAAAAATAACTTTAAATTTGGTTTCAGTCTATTTAAATAGCTTGAGGATAGTTTCAATTTCACCCTGTTCAAATAAATAAGCTCTTCCAGGAAGGCCGTCACTGTCTGCAATTTTTAAAAGTGAAAGTAATAAGACATAATTTCCGGCGGGAACTTGATTTAGTCTCAGGCCTTCCAGGATCATTATTGGTTGGGTCAGCAGTTTTTTATGAGTTGGATGTTCAGATTGAGATCTTTCGATGCCATTGGTGTCAATTCCGACTCCTTTAATCTTCTTGTCAATTAGATATTCTGCACCACTTTTAGCCAGATAAATAAATTTTTCTGGCGTTTCTTCCAGAAAACCGGGAATAGAATTTTTGGTCTTTAGAATTAAAAAAGAGTTTTCTTCTAGTTCATATTCTTTTAAGTCAGCAGCAGTAATTTTTTCATCAAGTTCAGTTAAATCTATTAATTGAGCCTGATAAAATGGGTTTTCTGCAAAGAACAAATTTGCACTGGCTCCGTCTTCCAGCATATGCAGTGGTGCATCAACATGGGTTCCGGTGTGGACATTCATCTGCAGTTCAGATTCGTGGGCATCTCCCTGAGTAAAATCTCTGACTGTAGAGAGGCGTGGTCTAATTTCATCTTTACCTTTATAAACTAACATATCTTTTTTGATGGTCATTGAAATATCATACATCTATATTTCCTCCTTAAAGCTTAAAATAGTTTCAGTTTAAAATGATTCTCTTTAATTTACTTTAATTATTCTTTATCCTGCCAGCTGCGCCCATCCGATTCCAGCAGTTTATCCGCTGCTCCGGGACCTTCACTTTGAGCGGGATACATATGAAGTTCAATATTTTCTTCTGCACATTTATGCTGAATCTTATCTATAAACTTCCAGGAATAGGATACTTCCTCCCAGCTGGTAAAGAGAGTCTTATCACCGTGGATCATATCATAAATAAGCCCTTCATAATTCTCCGGTGAGTTGAAATACTGCTGACAGCTCTGACAGAATTCCATTTCGACCGGTATAATCTGATTATTACTTGCTGGTTTACGGGTGTTAAATCGCAGAGAAACTCCTTCTTCCGGCTGAATATTAATTAATAAGAGATTAGTATCCAATTCTTGTTTTTCCAGATAGGCAGAATGAAAATCATCTTTAAATTCAATCGCAATTGCGGCTTCTTTTTTGCTTAATCTTTTACCTGATTTTAGATAAATCGGGACATCACGCCAGCGCTCATTATTTAAAAATAATTTAAGAGCCATAAAAGTTGCAGTTTTTGACCCGGGATCAATTTCTTTTTCTTCCCGATAGGCTTTTATTTCTTCTCCGTCTACAGTATTGGAGTCATACTGTCCCCGGACAATGTGTTCATCAATATCACTCAGGTCATTATCTGCTAATTCTTTAAAAACTTCTACTTTTTTATCAGAAATTTCTTCAGCACTCAAATTCTCTGGTTCTTCCATGGCAATTAAAGATAAAACCTGGAGTATGTGATTCTGAAACATATCCTTAATCACTCCGGTGTCATCATAATACTTACCGCGGTCTTTTACCCCCTCAGATTCATTTAAGTAGATCTGGATATTGTCAATATGCTCTTTATTCCAGAGAGCTCTAAAGATAGGGTTGCTTAATCTGATAACCATTATATTCTGAATCATTTCTTTACCCAGATAATGATCTATCCTGAAGATATTTTTTTCTGAAAAAATACTGCTGAGGGTGTTGTTCAATTTCTGGGCTGAATCAAAATCATGCCCGAATGGTTTTTCAATTACCAGTCTGGAATCATGATTTTCAAAACCAACATTTAATAAGTTGAATTTCTCCAAGTTTTCAGCAATTTCAGCAAAAAATTTAGGAGCAGTTGCCAGATAAAATATCCGGTTACTGATCGCTTCTGTTTCAGATTTTTGAGCCAGTCTTTTCCTTAGTCTTTCAAAGTCATTTTCGTCTTTAAAAGACAGCTGAAAATATTCTATGTGATCTGCCAGGGACTGCCAGATTTTTTTATCTACATCTTTCTTTTTATTTTGTAGTGTATTATAAAAAGCATCTAAATATTCCTGCTCACTATCATAGCGGCGGCCGGTAGCAAAAATAGTATACTGATCCGGCAGTATATTTTTGGCTGCTAAATTATAAAAAGCAGGTATAATTTTATTATGTGCCAGATCACCGGTCCCCCCAAATAAGATAAATTGAAAATTTTCTTCGATATTTTTATCAACGGGACTGTTATAAAGTTTATCTAATGTTTTATTCAATTGAAACACCTCCCATAACTACTATAAAGTTAACACAATTACTCTGAGATTACTGTAAATAGATTAACATTCTAAAATCCTAGATCTTCCCCAACTAAAATAACTTTTATTCTATCTTTAGGACGGGAATAACGGGTTATCGCTGTCTGGCAGCAGATAGTGTCCTCCACCTGGCAGCTGTGGCAGCAGCCGGTCTTAACACAGGGTGTTTTCTGGTCAAGTCGGATAGCATTGGCTGGAGCTGCCTGGTTGCGAACTCTTTTAACAGCACTTTCTTCATCAGCAGTAACTTTATTCATTCCGGCTACAATGATCACATTTTTTGGTCCATAAATCAGGGCAGCCAGGCGGTTACCATTACCGTCGACATTTACCAATTTGCCTGACTGTGTAATAGCATTGGAGCTCATTAGATAATAGTCAGCACTTAAGGCCTGATGATAGATTTCTTCTTTTTCAGCTGAGTTTTTGGCTGTGTCTCTATCCAGAAGCCTGTAGTCAGCTGCTTTTAATTTATTAAAGATTCCAATCTGCTGGAGAGTTTTTGAACCACCCCAGGAAACTGTAGTATTAGTTCCAATTAATTCAAGAACTTTTTCAGCTGCTGCTTCCGAATTTTCGACAAAATAGCCATCAATATTTCTGCCGGCAAAGTTTTTGATTAAATTTTCAGCTTTGATTTGGTAATAATCTTTTTTTGCATTCATTAAAATTCTCCTTTCAAATTTAGTCTCTCACTAATACTAATTGTACAAAAGTACCATAATTACCTGCTTTATTTAATTAATTACTCAAAATAGTGGAAAAATGTCCTGAAGTCTGCTATTATTAAAGTATATATTGAGTTTAATTAAATTAAAATTTCAAGGGAGTGATAGAATGAGTAGTGTAAATGCCGCGATGCAGAATCAGATTGCAAGTGTGCAGCAGGCTTTGAGTATTTCCAGTATGAGACAGGCAATGGGTCAGACTGCCGGTCAGGTTTCTAAACTTGTAGAAGGTATGGAAGAAACTTCGCAGGCAGTGCAGCAGGCTCGTGTTGCTGGCCCTGGCAGAGGACAAAATGTCAATTTAATGGCTTAGCTGGTAATATTTATATTTAAAGATTATGGGCCTTTAATTGGGTCCTTTTTTTATGCGTTGTTCGTAATTTTTGTAATTTTGAAATAGAAAGGATAAGTAATTGAGGTGATAAAATTTGTTTGCTTCCAAAAATAGATTTTTCTTTTTTTTAATACTGAGTCTAATTTTTGTGCTGATCTTAACTATAACTGCTGCTGCAGCAATCGATCAACAAAAAGATAAAAGCAGTGAGGAGATAACTATAGCTTATGTGCCCAGATCGCTGGACAATCCAATTTTTCTTGATGCTTTTGAACATGCCCAGGAAAAGGCTAATGATCTGAAAATTAATATCGAGTGGGTGGCTCCTTTTGCCTATAATGCTGAAGCACAAATAAAAATAATTGAGAGTTTAATTGCCAGAAATGTGGATGGAATGGTAGTTAGTGTTAATAATACTCCAGAATATATAGAGGTAATTAATAAGGCGGTAGAAAAGGGGATAGCTGTTGCAACTTTTGATGCTGATGCTCCTGACAGTAAGCGTCTTTTTCATATCGGTATTAACAATTATGAGGCGGGAAAGGTCACAGCTGAAGGTTTACTTAAGGTTTTAGAATCCAAAAATATTGATTATAACTCAAAAAATAAGCAGCTTAATACAATGATCATGACAGGTGTTAGAGGAGCATTAAATTTAGATAGCAGAATTAATGGATTTTTAGATAAAGTTGAAAACACAAATATTAGAGTCCAGGATATTGTTGAAAATCAGGATAGTGTTAATCTCTCAGTAGAATTGCTGGAACAGTATTTACAGAAAAACCCTGAGATTGACATCATATTTTTTGTAGGTGGCTGGCCTTTTTATGTTCCCGCAGAGGCTTTACCGAATTTTCAGCGCTGGGCAAAAAATGGTGGTGTAGCAGTAGGAATTGATATTTTCTATGATGCTCTGTTGTTACAAAAAAGAGGTTTGCTGCACTATCTGGTCGGTCAGGATATGGCTACTATGGGATCTAAAGGACTCTCAACATTATATAATTATATAAAATATGGGATTAAGCCAGAGGAATATATTAAAACAGGTTTACAGATTGCTAATGATGAGAATTTGCAGCGGCTTTTGCAAACTCATCGACCCTGGAGAGTTAAATAAGGTGGGAAGTTAATGTTTAATAATCTTATAAAAAAATTATTTAATAGAATAGAGATTCATACGATTAGAACTAAACTTATCCTTTCTTTTCTGGTGATTGGTCTGCTGCCAATTTTGTTATTTGGTCTGCTTTCTTTTAATATTTATCGGGGTGCAATCAATGATCGGATCAGTGATTATTCTCAGGAAATGGTAAACAGGATGGAAAGAGATCTGGAGGATTATATTAGTGAGATAGAAAGATTTTTAAGTAGAGAACAGGATTTTTATATCAATCAGTTTATTAAATTAACCCAGGTTAATGATTTTCGCAATAATAGAAAGTATGCTTTTAGAATTTGGGAGGACTTTAATAATTTAAAACAGATGAAGCCGGGTCTGGAAGATATAGCTATCACTTTCCAGGATGGCCGTAGAATCAGCAGCTACGGAATTTTTAACATTAATACAGAAGCTTTCAAAGCTAAAATGCATCCCAATTTAAGTGGGGATATATATATTACACCACCTTATAAAAGCTACTTTCAGCAGGAAGTTATAACCATTGTAAGTTCCTATTATCCGGAGATAGCAGAAGAAAATGTTTTGATCTCTGCAGATATTGATCTGGATGTACTGGCAAATTTGACAGATTTCAATCTGGGGAAAAAGAGTTATTTTTTAATTGCCGATCAAAATGGGGATATTATTTATCATCCGGAAAAAAAGAAGATTGGAGAAAGAAGTCTTTTATATAATGATGGTTTTCCAAATCGAAAAATCAGCTTGAATGGAGAACAGTATTTATTGACTTCCACTTTTTCTAAAGCTACAGGTTGGTATATAATTAGTATGGCTTCTGCGGATGAGGTAGAAGCAGAACTTAATTATATTACAGAACTTACAGTCTATATGACAGGAACTATTCTCTTATTAATTATTTTACTTGCTCTTTATTTGTCTTCTTCTTTGTCCAGGCCAATTCAGAAGCTGCAGGAATTAACTCATCGTGCTTCCGAAAATGACCTGTCAGTTAAAATTGATATTAGTGGTGATGATGAAATTGCAGAATTAGGACAGAGTTTTAATAAAATGATCAGGCGAATAAATAAATTGATGGAACAGAATGTCAGGGAACAGAAGCTTTTAAGGCAGCTGGAAATGCAGAGCCTTGATAATCAGATTAAGCCTCATTTTATTTATAATACTCTTGATCTAATTATTGGACTTTTAGAAAATAAGGATTTTGACCGGGCAACCCATATGGTTGAAGCCTTAGGTAAGTTTTTCCGACTCAGCTTAAGCCACGGTAAGGAAATGGTTTTGATTAGAAATGAAATCAAACATGTAAAAAATTATCTCTTTATTCAGCAGTTTCGACATGGGGAAGAATATGAATATATTATTGATATAGAAGATTTTGAGATAATGGATAAACACATTCCCAAGCTAATACTGCAGCCGATTGTTGAAAATGCAATTTATCATGGTCTGCTGCCGACTGAAAAAAAGGGTTTAATC
>JAXKWB010000064.1:0-7037 GCA_036172385.1 Halanaerobiales bacterium
CATTAAGAAAAAAATAGATCAATTATCTATAAAAAAAATATTGTTAATTTTATTTAGTTTATTATTGGGAGTTTTATTATCTTACTCAATGTCGAAATTTATATTACTTTCATTTTTTAGTGAAAAAACAATAGTATCTATTAATATAAACAGATTGGCTAATGCTCTTAAACCTGTTCTTTTGCCAGGAGAAAAAAAGAAAGTGGAAATCATCAAAAGGGGAAAAGAACAGGGGCAGGGTATTGCATATCTTAAAGACGGGACAATGATAGTTGTTGAGGGTGGTCAAAATCATATAGGAGAAAAAATTAATGTAGTTATCTCAAGCTTTTTTCAAAAAAATTCAGGAAGAATGTATTTTGCAAATTTGTCATCTAAAAATATTTAATAACAAATAATTAATGGGGAGAGTTATAATGACTGCAAAAATTAAAAATAGTGCAGAACTAGTGATTAAAATAGAAGGAATGAAGTGTTTTTATTGCTTTACAGTAGTTGCTGATATTTTAAGAGAATTTGATGGTATTAAAGAAATTAGAGTTGGTTTAAATAAAGGAAATGCAATTGTAAGATATGATAAGGAAAAATTTAGTTCAGAAAAACTACTTGAAAGCTTAAAGAAAGCAGGTTATAACGCTGTCCCAAAAAATTAATATGATTTTTGAATTTAGAACAACAGAGAAGGGGTGAAATTGTATAGTGAAAGCTTTGACTTTTAAACAGGGTATACATCCTGAGTACAATAAGGAATTAACAAAGGATAAACCCTTAAAAAATGCGAAACGTCCTGAGGAAGTCATTATTCCTCTAAAACAACATATTGGAGCACCTTTAAAAGTTCTGGTGAAAAAAGGTGATCAGGTTGATCTCGGTCAGAAGATTGCAGATGGAGACAGCTTTGTCTGTGCACCGATTCATGCTTCAGTTTCTGGAACTGTTAAGGAAATTAGAAAAGTAACAGATCCTGGGGGGGATATCGTTGATGCTGTTGTAATTGAGGCAGCCGAAGTGGATAAGCTAAATTCTGGTCTTGAAAAACATGATAATTTAGATGACCTTGATGCTGGAGCAATTAGGAAGATAATTAGAGAGGCTGGAATTGTAGGTATGGGTGGAGCAATGTTTCCAACCCATGTTAAGGTTTCTATTCCCGATGACAAAAGTGTTGATTATGTAATTTTAAATGGAGCAGAATGTGAGCCCTATTTAACAGTTGACCATCGAGTAATGGTTGAAAGACCAAATAGTATTGTTTTTGGTTTAAAAGCTTTAATGAAAGCTGCAGACGCTCCAAAAGGAATCATCGGAATCGAGGAAAATAAGCCTGAAGCTATAGCAAGTATGCAGGATGCAGTTGAAAACGACAATAATATTGAAGTTCAGGCTTTTGAAACAAAGTATCCACAGGGTGGAGAAAAAATGCTGATTGAAGCTCTGATTGGTAGAGAAGTTCCTGCTGGTGGCTTACCACTTGATATTGGAGTTGTAGTGAATAATACTTCTACTGCAGCAGCAGTTGCAGATGCAATTAGAGATGGGAATCCACTTTATGAAAGATCTATCTCCATCACCGGTCATGGAATAAATTCTCCTCAAAATTTAATTTATCGGATAGGTACAAATATTGGTGATCTGGTTGAAGAAGCAGGTGGAATAAAAGATAATGCAGCCAAAGTAATTACAGGTGGACCTATGATGGGAGTTGCTCAAAAAGATTTAAATATTCCTGGAGTAAAGGGAACATCAGGCATCCTGGTTTTAGTTGAAGATGAAGTTGAAGATTATGAACCTTCTCCCTGTATTAATTGTGCTCGCTGTGTTGATGCCTGTCCTATGTTTTTAATGCCGACTCAACTGGCAAATTATGCAAAACATAATATGGTGGACGAATTAGAAGAATGGCAGGTATTAAGCTGTGTTGAATGTGGTTCCTGTTCATTTGTCTGTCCAGCTAAAATACCTCTAGTTCATCATCTGCGTCTTGGTAAGGCACAGGTTATGGCTAAAAAAAGAGAAGAGAATTAAGGAGGATAATCAATAATGAATAAAGAATTAATTGTAACATCCTCACCACATGTCAGAGCTCAGGATTCAGTCCAAAAAATAATGTGGTCAGTCGTAATTGCTCTGCTGCCAGCAGTTTTTGCTGCTGTGTATTTCTTTCAGGCAAGAGCAATTTCGGTAGTTCTGACAGCTGTTGCTGGTGCGGTTCTAACAGAATACATATTTCAAAAAATAAGAAATAAAAAAATAATGATTAAAGATGGAAGTGCAGTTGTTACTGGATTGCTACTGGCACTTACACTTCCACCTTCGATTCCACTCTGGACTGCTTTCTTTGGTTCAGTGGTTGCTATTGGACTTGGTAAACAAGTTTTTGGTGGAATTGGACAAAATCCATTTAATCCAGCTTTAGTTGGGCGAGCGTTTTTGACAGCATCATATCCAGTTTTAATGACTACCTGGACTGTAGATGGAGTTTCTTCTGCAACACCTTTGAGTCAGATGAAGATGGATGGGATTGCAACTGATACCTGGAATCTTTTTGTGGGTCAAATAGGTGGTTCTCTGGGAGAAACATCAGCTCTTGCTCTTTTACTGGGTTTTGCCTATCTTTTATATAAGGGCTATGTTAACTGGAGAATTCCTCTGGCAATGGTAGGAACAGTATTCTTAGGTACTTTTGCCTTTGGTTCAGATCCAATATTCCATCTTTTTGCAGGTGGTCTAATGTTGGGAGCTTTATTTATGGCTACTGATATGGTTTCCAGTCCAACCACCAAAGCCGGTCGCTGGATTTTTGGAATTGGAGCTGGTTTGTTAGTTGTCATAATTCGACTCTGGGGTGGTTATCCAGAAGGGGTAATGTACAGTATTTTGTTGATGAACACAGCTGTACCCTTAATTAACAGATATACAAGACCTCGCAGTCTGGGAGAGGTGAAATAAATGGAAAAGAACAGTAAAAAAGCAATGATTATTACTTTAGCTACAATTGGTATAATATCAGCTTTACTTTTAGCTTTTGTTTACGAATGGACTACACCTTATATCCAGGCCAATCAAGCCCAAAAGCAAAAACAGGCAATTAATGAGGTATTACCAGGTGTAGTGGAAGTGAAAAAAATAGAAAAAAATGGTAATATATTTTATGAAGGTTATGATGCTAATGGTAACCGAGTTGGTGTTGCTTTTACAAGCACTGGTGGAGGTTATAATGGTGTAATTGAGGTTATGATTGGTGTTAATTTAGAACAAAATCAAATTTATGAAATTAGTATTTTAAATCACCAGGAAACTCCGGGTCTGGGTGCAAGAATTACTGGTAAAGAATTTAAATCTAATTTTAATAATCAACCTTTTGGAAATTATAATGTTGTAAAAACTCCTCCTACTAAAGAAATGCAGGTTCAGGCTATTGCAGGAGCAACTATTTCTTCCGAAAGCGTTACTGAGATTATTGAATCAGGATTAGATAAAGTTACTTCTGCTTATGGAGGTGGAAACTAATGGCTTTAGATTTAAAAGAGATGTTTTCTGATTTTAAGAATGGACTCTGGGCTGAAAATCCAATAATCCGTCTGGTTATTGGTATGTGTCCAACTCTGGCTGTAACCAATACAACTGAAAATGGTTTAGCGATGGGTCTAGCTACATCTTTTGTTCTTATTTCTTCGGAAATAGTAATTTCTTTAATTAAAAAATTAATTCCAGCAAATGTTAGAATACCAAGCTATATACTTATTATTGCTACTTTTGTAACCTTTGTTGACTATTTTTTAAAAGCTTTTTATCCAGGAATTGCTGAATCGTTGAGTATTTTTGTGCCTCTGATTGTGGTAAACTGTCTTATTCTTGGTCGTCAGGAGGCCTTTGCTTCTCAGCATTCTACTCCAAGAGCGATAGCGGATGGAGTGGGTATGGGACTTGGTTTTACCTGGGTTTTAGTTTTGCTGGGTGCAATAAGAGAATTTTTTGGTATGGGATCAATTTTTGGTTTAGCGCTTTTAGGAGAATGGTACCGGCCAATGGTTATTATGGTATTACCTGCTGGAGCTTTTATTACATTGGGAATACTGGTTGGAATTATGAATTATATCAGCAGGGAGGGTAAATAATGGAAGAATTTACACAGATACTATTATTATTTATCAGTACTGTATTAATTAACAACTTTATTTTGGTTAGATTTTTAGGAATTTGCCCATTTTTAGGAGTATCAAAACAGGTAGAAACAGCTTTTAGTATGGGGCTTGCTACAACTTTTGTCATGACCCTGACTGCAGCTGCAACCTGGTTGATTAACACTTTTATTTTAGAAGCATTAAACTTACCATTTTTGCAGTATGTATCATTTATTATTGTAATTGCATCTCTGGTCCAGTTTGTAGAAATGTTTATTAAAAAGACAAGTCCGGTTTTATATAAAGCATTAGGTATTTTTCTGCCTTTAATAACAACTAACTGTGCAATTTTAGGTCTGGCTTTATTGATTCCACTTAATGGTTATAGTTTTATTGCCAGTGTAGTTTTTGGTTTTGGTGCTGGAGTTGGTTTTACTCTGGCAATTGTATTAATGGCGGGGTTGAGAGAAAAATTAGAATTTGGCGATGTGCCGGGAGTATTAAAAGGTGTGCCAGTTACATTGATTATTGCAGGTATTATGGCTATGGCTTTTATGGGCTTTTCCGGGCTCATCTCAATGTAGTGGAGGTGGCAGTAAATTAAATGAATCCAACATATATATATTCTTTAATTAGTATGGGTGGGATAGCGGCTTTATTGGCTGCAGTCCTTGGGTTTGCTTCAGAACGTTTTAAAGTAGAGCAGGATCCCAGAGTTGGCAAAGTTGAAGATGCTCTCCCTGGTGCTAACTGTGGAGCCTGTGGTTATGCAGGTTGTGAGGCTTTTGCCGAGGCTGTTGTTAACGGTGAAGCTCCTGTCGGTGGCTGTCCTGTTGGTGGAGATAAAGTTGCATCTGATATTGCAGATATTATAGGAGCAGATGCAGAAAGCTCGGATAAAGTTGTTGCTGAGTTAATTTGTGGTGGAGGAATCAAAGAAACCACAAAATCTGGTAAGTATCAGGGTATTGAAACCTGTAAGGCAGCAAATGCTGTAAATGGTGGCGAAAAAGAATGTCAGTACAGCTGTCTTGGTTTTGGTGATTGTGAGGTTGTCTGTCCTTTTGATGCAATTGAAATGAGTGAAAATGGTTTGCCTCAAATAAATTACGATAAGTGCACCGGTTGTGGTAAGTGTGTAGAAGAATGTCCCCGTAATGTTCTACTGTTGGCACCATTAACTGCAAAAACACATATTAGATGTTCCTCTCACAATATAGGAAAAATTGTTCGTAAAACCTGTGAAGTAGGCTGTATTGGTTGTTCTCTCTGTGCAAAAACCTGTCCGGTGGATGCTATTGAGATGGTAGATAATCTGGCGGTTATGGATTACGAAAAATGTGTTAACTGTGGTAAATGTGCAGAAGTCTGCCCGACAGGGACCATTGAGTTTCAGGGTGAAATGATCGAAAAAGTTGAAATTAATGATAATTGTGTGGGCTGTACCCTATGTGCCAGGGCCTGTCCGGTTGATGCAATAGAGGGAGAAGTAAAAAAACTGCATGAAATTGATCAAGAAATATGCATCCAGTGTGGACTTTGTTATGAAGCATGTAATGTTGATGCAGTGGATTTATTTTATCAAGACGAAAATAATAGTTAAGATATTTAAACCCGTCCTTTTAAAGGGCGGGTTTTTGATAGTGCTCTAGTATGGACATCAGACCGGAAAGATGTTAAAATATAGAGTAATGGTAGTTAAATAAAGAAATTAGTGGTGATTTTAATTGAAAATAAGAGACATTTTAACTTTTTATGATAAAATTTTAATTGTTTTTGTTATTCTAGTAAGTCTAGTATTGTTGCTAATCCCTTTTTATTATTTCGGAACTTCTGCTGAAGGTGAAGAATTAATTCTTAAGGTACAGCAGGGAGACCAGATAGTCAAAACAGTGGCTGTTGCTAATAGTTATCAGAATCCTATTATTTTTAAAATAGAAGGTCCAATAGGTATTCATACTATAGAAGTTAATCAGGGTAGGGTTCGAGTTCTGGAGGCTCCAGCTGCTGATCCGTTAAAAATTTGTAAAAAAACAGGCTGGATTAGTAGAGAGGGACCAATTATTGTCTGTGTACCAAATTCATTGAGTCTCTGGCTGGAAAGTACAAACTCTGATATAGATGGGATGAGCTGGTAGAATGAAAAAAACAAAAAAAATTGTAGTTGTCTCATTGTTGATCTCTTTAGGGCTTGTTTTACATCTTGTAGAAAGTTTTTTTCCAATCTCAGCGGTGGTTCCAGGAGCAAAGCTTGGTCTGGCAAATATTGTGTCTTTAATTGCAATTTCCTTATTTGGGTTTCCAGCTGCTTTTCAGGTTGTAATTTTTAGAGTAGTACTGGGGTCATTATTAGCAGGAACTTTTATGACTATAAATTTTTATTTGAGTTTTAGTGGTGGAGTATTGAGTTTTTTACTGATGTATTTAGCTTATTATTATTTTAAAAATTACTTTTCTTTAATTGGACTTAGTATTATTGGTGCAGTTGCTCATAATACTGCACAAATCACAGCTGCCTATTTTATTATAGCAAATATTGGTATATTTTATTATTTACCATTTTTGATTCTGCTTGCTCTGCCTACAGGTTTTGGAGTTGGTCTGGTCAGTTATTTTACTCTTAAACATCTTCCATATTCACTTACCGGAAGTAATTTTAATGATTAAAAAAGCAAATAATGTAAAAAGTGATTTAAAATTAGTTTTAGCTTCTGCTTCTCCCAGGAGAGAGAAGATTTTAGCACAGCTAAATTTAAAATTTACTATAGTACCTTCTAAAATTGATGAAAAAGAATTTACTGAGAGTGATCCGATTGAGCTTGTAAAAATTCTTGCTGAAGAAAAAGCAAAATCCGTCTCTAATCTTGTAGAAGAGGCAATTATTATTGCTGCAGATACTGTAGTAGTTCATAA
>JAXKWB010000065.1:0-14890 GCA_036172385.1 Halanaerobiales bacterium
ATTACAAGGATTAAAAAGATAATCAGACCAACTACATAGTTTCCGCCAACAACGAAATCACCAAAACTCATAATGATTTCCCCTGCATAACCCTGACCCAGGATCAGCCTTGTTGTAGAAACATTTAGGCCCAGCCTGAAAAGAGTTGCAAATAATAACAGTGAGGGAAATACAGAAAGCTCAAGCGGCTCGATTGTGTAAATACTTACCAGTATAACTACCATGGAAAAAGTTATATTGGCTGCGAGCAGCATATCCATCAGCATAGTTGGTAGTGGTATAATAAACATTACAATTATACTAACCACCATTAGAGCAAATATTATATCGATATTTTTTGTTATATTAAAAATTACTGCTTCATTATCCAAGCTAAAACTAACCTCCAATTTTTCTCTTAAATATAATAATATATATATGACTGCTTATAATAAATATAATTCTCGAAAAATTGAGCTGATTTTAAAATTGTTTGCGTTTAGAATTCATTAGCTAAATATTGAACTAAAAAATTATTTTTAACTTTTATGAACTCTAGATGATTTAAAAAATTTGCTCTGAAGTTCAAGATGTTCTTTTTGTGTTCGAACCATATATTATAAAAGTAATGCTTTAATAGCGTTTTTCTTCTCTGAAGATCCCGGCCAGTATTTCTGCCACAGCCTGATAAAGCTCAACAGGAACCTGATCTCCTATCTCTGTCATCTTATTTAATGAACGGGCCAGCGGCTTATTTTCGACAATCTTTATCTCCGCTTCACGTGCTTTTTCCTTGATCTTCTCTGCAATCAACTTCTCACCCTTGGCCACGACCAGTGGAGCGTCCATTTCTTCTAAATCATATTTTAAGGCAACAGCAATATGGGTCGGATTTGTGATCACCACATCTGCATCCTGAACATCACTCATCATCCTGTTCATGCTCATTTCCCGCTGCCGCTGTTTTCGTTTCTGCAGCACCATCGGGTCACCCTCCATCTCTTTTCTTTCCTGTTTAACCTCATATTTGGACATTTTCAAATCCTTATTGTGCTGCCAGCGCTGGTAGAGCAGATCAAGTATACCCATCACAATCAGTGCCGCGATAATGGTAAAAGCCATTCTGCTTATCTGAGAAGCGATCAGCAGGATTGATTCTTCCAGACCCTGAGTAATGCTTTTTTGAAAAATGCCGATATTATTTAAAATAAACCTGTATGCTATAATCGTAATTACAGCCAGCTTGAGCAGTGATTTTAATAGTTCAACAAAACCGCGCATAGAGAATATCTTCTTTGCTCCTTTGATTGGATCTATTTTTTTAAGATCAGGCACAAGTGGTTTTGCTGTAAAAAGAGCACCTATCTGCATAAAATTGATCAGTACTCCTGCTGCAGCCGTAACAAGCATCAGGGGTAATATATAGAGCAGCATCTCGTAAAATGCACCGATCAGCACGTGAAAGGTGTTGTGGACTGTCATTTCTCCCACGATCAGCTCGGTAAAATAATATCTAATCTCAGAGATGATACCAAAAAATATCCGCTGCATAAAAAAGTAAAGGAGCATAAAACTTGCCAGCAGAGTAACAGCCTGATTGATCTCCTTACCACTGGCAACATTACCTTCCTCCCGGGCATCACGTTTCCGTTTCGGCGTGGCTTCTTCTGTTTTTTCTCCTGTCCCCTGATCAGCCATGGTCTCACTCCTCTCAACCCGGACTTAAGATAATAAATCAGCCGCTGCCCAATATTCGAAATAAATCCGGTATTCCATTGATCACATCAAATATAATATCTGCATAAAAAGTATTTAAAACAGGCAGCAGCAGATAGAGCAGCAGCAGTCCTGCCAGTATTTTAACCGGAAGTCCGACCACAAAAAGGTTCATCTGGGGTACTGTTCTGGCCAGAAAACCTAAAATAATATCCATAAAAAACACAGCTCCTGCAATCGGCAGGGCAATCTTGAGAGCAAGGATAAACATATCTGCACTGCGCCTGAAAAAGAAACTCCAGAGCCGGGGGCTGTATAAAACCTGACCCGGCTGAATAATCTTAAATGAATCATAAAGATGTCTGATTAAATATAAGTGGCCGTTGACAGCCAGAAATATAAGTGTGATAAATATATTTTTAAACTGGCCGATCACCGGGGAGTTGGCCCCACTGAAGGGATCAACTACATTGGCTATTCTAAAACCCATCATCATATCAATAATCTGACCACCAAAAATAGCAGCGGAAAACACCAAAAAAACGAGAAAACCCATAAAAAAGCCTATACTCAGCTCACCAGTAAGCTCAATAAAAACCTGAAGATTACTTTCCGGATAAATCAGCTGATATGAAGACTGGAGCACAAGGGGAAAAGTAACAATAGTCAGCGTGACTGCAGTTAAAACCTTGATCTGTGAGAGCAGTACCTGACTGCTGAAAATTGGAGTTAAAAGCATCATTCCCAGATAACGGCTTAAAATAAGTGCAAATAAATATATATATTCATTGAGCATTAAATCAGCTGGCAAAGATTATCACCCGCCCAGATAGAGCGGTATGTTCTCAAAAAGCTCGGTGGAAAAACCCACTACCTGATTCATAATCCAGACCCCAAAAAATGCAAGTGCTCCAAGTACTGCAAATATTTTTGGGACAAAAGCCAGTGTCTGCTCCTGAATCTGGGTAGTAGCCTGGAATACAGCCACAAGCAGACCAACAATCAGTCCCGAACCAAGTACAGGTAAAATAACGATCAAAACTGTATACAATGCTTCTCTTCCGATATCTACAATCAGTGCTTCTCCCATTTTACTGCTCCTTTAAAAATTTATTAGCTTTAAAATTATAAATTAATTTTAACTTTTTCTAAATTTAGTCTCATATTCAGCATAATTTAATTCACCTAAAAAGTTTCGACAAGTGAGCCGATCAAAAGATGCCAGCCATCTGCCAGTACAAAGAGCAAAATCTTAAATGGCAGTGAGATTATTACCGGAGGCAGCATCATCATACCCATCGACATCAGTATACTGGCCACTATCATATCGATCATCAAAAATGGAATATAAAGTAAGAATCCTATCTGAAAAGCTATTTTGATCTCATTTATCAAAAATGCCGGTATCAGAATATATGTTGGCAGATCTTCCTCTGTTTCCGGCCGCTCTATTTCTGCCATATTTACAAAGAGGGTCAGGGAGCGCTCATCAACCTGAGATAACATAAAGCCCCTCACAGGTGTTATCGTATTCTCATATGCGGTTTCCAGTCCTATCTCTTCATTCAGATAGGGCTGAAGAGCATCCTGGTTGACCCCCTGCCAGACCGGGGCCATGATGAAAATCGTCAGAAATATTGCAATTCCTATCAATACCTGATTGGGCGGCATATTCTGCAGGGCAAGTGCCCGCTTTAAAATTCCAAAAACAATGATTATCCTGGTAAAAGAGGTAAATAAGATAATAATCGCCGGTGCCAGTGAAAGCACAGTTAAAAGCAGAAGTATCTGCAGAGACATAACTAATTCTTCACCAGCTTCAGCTTCTCCACTGTTCATCTCAAAAGAGAACTGCGGAATATTAAAATCCTGAGCTGAGGTAGTTAAAACTGCTGAAAAAATAATGATCATTAAAAGAAGTATAATTAATCCCTTATTCTGCATCAGAATCACTTTCCTGATCCTGTTTGTTTCTCTTATAGATATCTCTGTTTTTCAACTTATCGAGCAGCATATTTTTGAAATCAGATGCCTTTCCCTCAAAATTATTCTGATCTGTCTGACTCAGGTCAAGCACAATATCTTCCTCTTCCCAGCTCTTTAAGTGATTAACTCTTTCCTTTGTTCCACCGAGCAGCAGAACTTCATCAAATATTTTAACCAGATAGAGCATCTCTCCACTGGCAAGCCTCATCGTATCGATAATCTCCATCTCTTTACTCTGCTTAAAATTGAATCTGTTTTTAATAAAATAATAGATAATTAAAATAAATGCTATTATTATAACAAGGTAAAAAGAAATTTTAAATGTTTCCCATAAATAATTCATCCAATCACCAGCCTAAATCCTGTCTAAACGTTCTACAGGGCTTATAATATCTTTTACTCTAAAACCAAAATTCTCATCTATAACAACAACCTCACCCTTTGCCACAAGTTTACCGTTGACCAGAAGGTCTACAGGCTCACCTGCAAGTTTATCGAGCTCGATTATCGAACCATCACCCAGATCCAGAATGTCTTTGATCTTCATAATCGTTTTACCCAATCTAACAGTTACTTCCAGCGGTACATCTTTTATCAGCTGCATATTATTTGGCAGGGGCTGTGTCTCGTTTTCACCAAATTCGGGAAACTGAGCTGACTGAATATTAACCTTTTCTTCACGCTCAATATTTCTATTTCCAGGTTCTCTATTTGTGCTCTCATTCTGCAGCCGGCTTTCCTGCTCGAGCTCAGTATCTGAAGCTGTTTCTTCCCTTTTTTTCTGCTCAAGTTCTTTTTTCACCGAGAGATCAACTTTCTCTTTAACCTCATCCTCGATTTCTTCCATCTCTTCTGCAATCTGTTTCTCATCCATTGTATTGTTGATCAGGCCTGTTTCCGCATGGAGCAGTGAAGCAGCCAGTTTTTTTACAAACTTATAAGAAGAAAGCTGTTTAAATGTGCTGTCAATAATGTTTCCTACTTTGAGATTGAAAGAAGTAACCACAATTCTTTGTTCAGCATTAAACCAGTCTCTGCCTTCCTGAATTACATCATCTAACTCAATAAGCTCTGCAGTTGGAGGAGAGATATTTACCAGGCTGTCTAATATATTTGAGAGGGCAGTTGCAGCAGCACCCATCATCTGATTCATCGCTTCCCCGACTGCACTGATAGAAATCTCATTTAACATTTCTTCATTCATACCTTCCAGCCCATCTCCACCCATCATCAGATCAGCAATAACTGCCGCATCTTTAGTATCAATTACCAGCAGGCTGAGCCCTTCTATTCCTTCAATATATTCTACCTTTACAAGCACACATGGTTTATCATATTCTTCAATTACAGACTGAAAACTCATATCTTTTACTTCTGGTGTAGTTATCGAAACTTTTTCGTCAAGTAAAGTGGAGAGTGCTGTAGCAGAAGAACCCATTGCAATATTGTTGATTTCACCTATTACATCAATTTCTTCATTACTTAAACCCTGATCATCAGCTGTGGTATTTTCCTCAGCAGAATTATCTTCATCCTGATCATTCATCAGTGCATCTATTTCTTCCTGTGATAAAAAATTGCCGTCATTAGTCATCAAATTCACTCTCCTCTAACAAATTTTCTGCAACACCAACAATTTGAACTGCTTTATGATTATTTTTAGTACCAACAACAGTTTTATATTTATGGTGGCTTCCAATTTTAAGTTCAGCTCTCTCTTTTACTTTTTTATTCAATCTAATCACATCTCCAGGCCGTAAATAAAGAAAATCCTCTACTGTAAGTTCTGTACTGCCGAGAACAGCTTCTACTTCTACTAAGGCCTGATTTAATCTCTTTTTGAGATTCTGAAGATGCTCATCAGTCTGCTTTTCCCTTGTACTTGAAAACCAGGACTGTGCATTTAAATTTCCAACAATCGGCTCAATCATAATATATGGGAGGCAGATATTTATCAGTCCTTCACTACCACCTACAGCCGCCTCAAGTGTGATAATGATTGTCATATCACTATCAGGTACGATCTGGGTAAATTGAGGATTTGATTCCAGCTCAAGAAGTTTGGGATGCATATCTTCGATGTTCTGCCAGGCCTCTTTAAAATCTTTGAGCAGCCAGTTCATTACTTTTTTGATTACAACCTGTTCAAGATCTGTAAAAGCCCTCACCTTAGAAATTGGTTTTCCAAAACCACCAAAAAGTCTGTCTATAACTGCAAAACCAATTTCGGGATTGATCTCAAATATAAATTGACCGCTGAGAGGTTTTAAATCACTTATACCAATAATTGTTGGCTCAGGCAGCGAATGAATAAACTCTGAATATGATAACTGTTCAATAGATGCAACATCAAAATTTACCATGCTTCTTAATTTGGTTGATAGAGTTGTTGTGAAAATTCTTGATAGGTTTTCATGAATCATCTGCAGTGTGCGCATCTGTTCTTTTGAAAGTTTATCAGGTCTTCTAAAATCATAATCTTTGACCTCTTTTTCTTCAGACTGTTCTTTAGCTTCTTCTACATCCAAATTACCGCTGCTGATTGCAGATAAAAGAGAATCTATCTCATTTTGATCTAATACATCTGCCAATTTAATCCTCCTTACTGGACAACCAATTTTGTAAACCAGACATTACCGATCTTCCCAGAAATTAATAGATCATTTACTTCTTCTCTGATAATTTCCTTGATCGTCTCTCCATCCGGTTCTTCAAGAATGGTTTTATTCTGTGAGCGCAGAGTAGAAATTATCCTATCTCTGAGCTGTGCCTTTCTTTTTTCAAGTTCTTTTCTGAGATCACTGCTTTCGAGTTCAAAAACAATACTTGCTCTTATATAATTTATATTATTGTTATTGCTAATATTCACTAAAAAATTACCTGCATCATAGGTGGGCTTTATATTTTTTACACTTCCAATCTTTTCCTGGCTATCTTTACCCTCAGAAACAGAAAAATATGTGAAAAATGTAAAACTTACCGCCCCAGTAATAATGATCACCAGTATAGAAATTAAAGCAATCATCTTTATATTCATTTTCTTATCTGCCACTCTAGATTCCCCCTTAAAAATCAATCATTATTTCTGCTGTAGCTGGTATTTAAAACTACGATTTCCACCCGCCTGTTTTCATTTCTCCCCTTGGAAGTTGAATTATCAGCAACCGGCCTGTATTGAGAATAACCTGCTGCCGATAGGCGAGATGGCATAAAATTCTGTTCTTCAATCAAAAATTTTATTACATTAACTGCCCGTGCTGTTGATAACTCCCAGTTAGAAGGGAATTCATCGGTTCGTATCGGCAGATCATCAGTATGACCTTCGATCATGATATCATTGGGAATGTTTTTGAGGTTATCAGAAATCATCGCCAGAACTTCTCTCCCCTCTTCACGCAGATCGGCCCGGCCGAGCTCATAGAGAATCTCACCGGTGAAGCTGATTACCAGCCCCTTGCGCTCTGCTTTTATCTCCACTCTATCCTGAAGACCATTTTCTTCAATATAGCTCTGCATGTTCCTCATTATCTCCGCCATATTTTCCAGCTGTTCTGCAAAGTTTTGATCAAGCTGACCTGCTTCAATATTTGGAGCTTTACTGATCGTTTTTCCACCGTCTAAAACACCCAGCTGATTCTGCAGAGCAGATATAAAACCCTGGAACTTATCTATATCCATAACCGAAAATGAATAGAGAAGTACAAAAAACACCAAAAGCAGAGTCATCATATCACCAAAAGTAGTCATCCAGGCAGGTGAGCCGCTCTCTTTTTCTTCCTGATTGTTGTTATCATAATTACGTGACATTTTCAGCAGCTCCCACTTCACCATTTATCCTTGCTTCCACCTTTTCTTTTTTTCCTTCAGAAAGAAAAGCATGCAGTTTTTCTTTAACAATCCTTGGGTTTTCCCCTGCTTGAATGGAGAGTATTCCTTCTATGATAACTTCTTTAACATGCATTTCATGACTGCTGCGTGTCTTTAAATTTTTGGCCATCGGTATAAAAATCCAGTTGGCCAGCAGGGCTCCATAGAGAGTAGTAATTAAAGCAACTGCCATCCCCGAGCCAAGCTGACTTGGATCATCAAGCTGGCTCAACATCTGAATCAGGCCGATCAGGGTACCTATCATACCAAAGGCCGGTGCCAGCTGTCCCATTGTAGAAAAAATACCCCTACCTTTGCTGTGGCGTTCGGATAAAAAGGTTAATTTTGTCTCCAGAATATTGCGCACAAGTTCTGGATCCGTCCCATCTACCACAAGTTGTATACCTTTTTTGAGGAACTCATCCTCCATTTCTGCTGCATCATCTTCCAGAGCTAAAAGCCCTTCTTTCCTTGCCTTTTCCGCAAAATTAACAAGACTTTCTATAACATTTTCGGACTGAATATTATCATCTGCAAGAGCAACCTTAATTAAACTCGGTATATTCTTAAGATCACTGAAGCTGTAGCTGATCATAACCCCGGCTAAAGTTCCTCCGAAGACAACCAGAAAAGACTGTATACTCACAAAGATAATTATATTGCCGCCCAGTACGGCAACCAAAGTAAATATTACTGCTCCAGCCGCTAAGCCTAAAATTGTCGCCATATCCATATTAAATCTCTCCTGTTCTAGAACTTACAACAATTATTTTCTGCCTGTAATTTATAACTTTCTCAATTATCTCACCAGCTGTATTTTCTACCAGAATCTTTTTGCCATTTGTCATGGTAATCACGGTATCAGGAGTTTCTTTTATCTGTTCTATCAGATCTGCATTTATTATAATTTCACTACCATCAGTTTTCAGCAGTTTGATCATCTCGACTTCACACTTCCTTCTTTTCTATCAGGCTGTCTCCCACCAGCTGGTGGGAGACAGCCTGATATTTTTAACTAATTTATCTTTTTAGATTTACAAGCTCCTGCAGCATTTCATCTGAGGTTGTAATAACCTTTGAGTTAGCCTGAAATCCGCGCTGAGCTGTTATCATCTTTGTGAACTCCTTGGAAAGATTTGCATTTGACATCTCAAGATTTGATGGTGCCAGACTTCCACGTCCACCTTCTGCAGCGGCTCCGATATCGGGATCACCAGAGTTGGCTGAAACTTCAAATAATCCTTCTTTTCTCACAAGCCCGGCGGGGTTAGAAAAATCAGCAAGAGCTATTTTAGCAAGTGTCTGACTTAAACCATTATCATAGGCTCCAACTATATTCCCGGATTCGGTAAAAGAAAATGATTCGAGTGAACCATCAGCATTACCATTTGTATTTACAGATGTAGCGGTCATCGAATTAGCAAACTGAGTTAAAGCACTAAAATCAAGCTCTACCGTCTGTTCAACATCAGGTCCGGCAGGGGTAAAACTTATATCTGCTGTTTGCCCTGAATTAATATTCCCAAATTCATCAAATATAATTTCATGTGGTGTGCCACCAAGGCTTATTGTGCTGGGATCAGCCCCACTTATTTCCAGACTGTCTTCGGAAATCTGCCAGACATTATTTGCGGTCTTTTCTATCATAAAATCTACAGTATGTTTTGCTCCCTGACTGTCATAAACATCTGTCTGTATTTTTCTCTCAGTAAGAAACTCGTAATCTGCTGAAACAAATTTTTCTCCGGGATCATTGTCAGCAGAAGCAGCATCAGTATCGTAAATCAGGTTGAATTCATCAGCTGAATCACCGGCTGCAATTGTGGTTAGTTCAAAATCATTTGCAGCATTTCCGGTGCCATTAATATTCACTGTTAGAGTACTGGCATCAATATCAGTATACGAAGCAGGGTCATAAGGATCACTGCCTGGGGTAAGTGCCGTAAATGAATCTACGTTTCCGTCTTTATCCAGTTCGATTTGACCCTCCATAACACCATCCAGACTGAAAGCAGTTCCACCAACTGTCATTTCGGTAGCCTCATTTTCTGCAGCTAATGTAAATTTAAACTTATTATAATCTGCTCCAGCAAGCGGTTCTAAACTGAAATCAAGTGAATCTGTTTCACCACCCGCCTCTAAATCTAGATCCTGCCCTGAAACACTGAGTTCATTTTTTAATGCAGCATCAAGGTTTTTGCCATACTCTATTTTACTTGTTGCCTCAGCATTTATTTCATTTTTAAGTGTAATATCACCCATGCTGTCAGTATTAAAATTATTAAATTCACCATCAGCATCACTGATCCAGCCCTGAACAAGCAGGCCATTACTCAAAGAATAGAGATTACCCTCTTCATCAAAACCAAAATTACCGGCCCGAGAATAAGCCTGAGATGCTCCATCTCTCAGCACAAAGAAACCATCTCCCTGAATTGCTACATCAGAGCCCTGACCTGTAGATTCTAAATTTCCAGAAGACATATCATTATCGATACTTCCAATTGAAGTACCAAGCCCTACCTGCTGGGGATTAGTCCCGGCCCTTGTATCACGAGCAGCAGAAGCACCCTGAATAGTTTGAGTCAGCATTTCCTGAAAAGTAACACGGCTCCTCTTAAAGCCAACGGTGTTTACATTAGCAATATTATTACCGATCACATCCATCATTTGTTGGTGTGAATCAAGTCCTGACACACCAGCATACATTGATCTTAACATATTATATTTTCCTCCTTCAGATTTTTAACCGGGTTCTGCTGTAGTCGACAGCAGAACAGAGCTTCCTGAAAAAGGTCCAGCTCATTTCCAGTTATTTTACAATTTTTTTCTTTTACATTTAAACAGCTGCCGGGTTCAGTAAAATTACCTGTCAACCCGTATCTGCTGCTGAAGTTCCTGTACAGCCTTTATTTCATAAAAACAGCACTATCAATATTTGTAAACACATTATCACTCATGCTGTCTTCATCAACCGCCGTAATCACCTTATTATTTTCTACACTGACAATATAGGCTGTATTGTTGACCATTATCAGCGAATCTCTAGAACCCTTAGCTCTCGCTTTTTCGGTACCGCTCTGCAGTTTCTCCATCTCTAACCGACTAAAAGGTATTGAGCGCGATTCCACTCTTCGTCTGGCATGTTTTGAAAAAGACAGCTGTTCTTTCCCTTTGAGCTTATTATTCTTTTCTAACTGCTCATTAAATATATCCTTAAATGACTTATTATCATTTTTCTCAACAGCTTTTTTTGTATTATTATCATTTCTTTTT
Source organism: Halanaerobiales bacterium (assembly GCA_036172385.1). Classification (GTDB taxonomy): domain Bacteria; phylum Bacillota; class Halanaerobiia; order Halanaerobiales; family Halanaerobiaceae; genus Halanaerobium. Next base: position 10,825 of record JAXKWB010000065.1, read on the forward strand.
AAGGGCTGTACTGGCTGATTTATATTTAAGCGGTAATCCATTTTCACACCTCTTTTTTCACCTGATTTACAGCTGTTATATCATCGATGTTAATTTCTGACTCATCATCTAAAACAGCATATACTTTGTTATCAATCGATTTAACCGAATTGACAACTCCTCTTTTTTCAATACCGTTAATATCAGCAGTAATTTCTCTGCCGATAAGATTGGCATTACTTAACAGCTGATTTGGATTTAATTTGTCTTCAAGCAGATTATATATCTTCTCGTTTTTTTCCAGTGCACTGAATTCTGCCATCTGAGAAACGAATTCACTGTCTTCCATCGGATTTAATGGATCCTGATTTCTAAGCTGTGTTATCAGCAATTTAAAAAATGTATCCTGGCCCAAAGTATTATCCGAACCCAGTCCTTCTCTTTCTGTTTCCAGCTCCACCTGATTTTTCGGAGTCTGAGCAGCATCAGCTATTCCAACAAGATCTGCCATTTAATCTACCTCCTTTTATGCCAGCAGATTTAAAGCATTCTGCTTCCAGCCATAATTTAATTTTGAACTCTTAATTGAAGAATCCAGTTCTTCATAACTATTAATTGAATTATTCTGATTCAAATAATGCTGCCTGAATGTGTTTTTCTGCTGATAATTTTGATTCTGACCGCTGTCTGCATCACCAGATCTGCTCTGCTCCTGATTAAAAGCAAATTGATCCTGCTGTTCAGGCTGAGTGGGTCTGTTTTCTGCAGTTTGAATCTTAAACTGTTCAATATTAATACCTTCTTTAACCAGCTCTGTTTTGAGAGTGTTTAAGCTTTTTTCCAGGCTTGAGCGGATCAGTTCACTTTCAACAAGCATTTTTCCTATCAGCCTATCACCTTCATAACTTAAGCTGATATCGATTTTACCAAGTGATGCCGGCTTAAGCTCAACTGCCAGCTCTCTGTTTTCAGCTGAATATTCTGCCTTAAATGTCTCCATGATCTGCTCCTCAACACTCAATCCAGGCCGGATATGATCAATTCCATTACCCTGGGTCAGCTCAAATGCGGCTCTGCTCTCTGAATTGAGGTTGAAGTACTCCAAATAAGATTGGCCGTTAAAAATATCAACCTCGGCCTGTTCTTTTTCAGTCTGAAATAGCACTGAGGCGGCAGTGTTTAGCTCTCCAGCTGTCTTTTGAGAAGAACTTTGAGCCGTGTTGAAAAGTCTATCAGCCAAAGCAGATGCTCTATCTGCTTTTGTTCTTATATTATCTTCAGCAGTTCCAACCTGAGTGAGATCCTTTTCGCCATTCTCAGCAAGTATTTTTCTCAACTGGGCTAATATGTCCCCATCAGAAAATTCCTTGATTATTTCTGCTGGTCCAACTTCAGCCTGCTGCACAGAATTTCTTATATTCTGAAGCAGTTTTGATATAAGTTTCTGTTCCTTATTTTCTTCCGCCAGGACCTTTTCCAGTTTAGAATAATTTTGATCTGATAGTTGAACAAGTATTTCTCTCAAACTGGACTCGAGATTCTGTAATTCCAGGCCATTTTTTTTCTGCCAGGCAGAATTAAATATCTCTTTGCGGCTGTTCAGCTCCAATTTTTCACTGTTTTTTATGAGGTCCCTCAGTTCAGAATTAATATTTAAAACTTCAGCATCCAATAATTCCGCTGAATCTGCACCGCTCTTTAGAGGTCGAGCACCAGCTTCTAAATTACTGCTTCCATTTTCAGCTGTCAGCTCAGTATTAAACAGTTCTGTGAGCTCGGTTTTATTTTCTGCTGAAAGCTCGGAACTCTCAGCTGAGATTCCAGCTCCCGGAAAGAAATTCAGCAGCTCTTCCAGATTCAAATCATTTTCCAGCATGAATAATGCTAATTCTGAAGCTCTTTGAGGATCATCGAGCTCAAGCTCTTTATTTAATCTCTCTTTAAGATCTTTCAGCTCTTTTTTACTTCTACCTGTATTCTTTTCAGCAGAAGTTTTATTCATATGCTCAGCTCGGCTCTTTTTCTTGAGTGACTTTTCTTTCTGAACCCGCCTCCCATTTTCTTTTAATAAATCAGCAAAACGAGATTTATTTTTTCTAGAAGAAGAGCTTCTTTTCTGATTAAAATCTGCCTGATCAGCTGAATTCACATCTACTGCAGAGATTTCTGCATACATCCAATCACCTCCCTTCATTAGGGTATCGAACTAATTTCACTAAGTCTTCATTTATAACACATGGTTAATGCCTTATTAGGGCATCGAGCCCGTCACCTCATATTTGATATATACTCGGCTGCTTTCTGCTCTGGCATTGATTCTAAAATCTTTGCTGCTTCAGCTTCTTTAAGTTCGTTTAAAATCTGCACAGCATAGTCGGCATTCAACTTCTGTATTACAGCTGCAGCTGCACTTTGATCCATTTCACTGTAGATCTTTGCTGTTCTCTGCAGTTTCTGCTTCTTATTTTCTTTCTGTTCTAATAACTCATCAAATTTTTTTTCTGCTACCTGCAGCTCTTCATCTTTTATATTTAGTTTCTTATTTAATTTTTCAATATTTTCTTTAAGTTGGTTAATCTCACTGTTCTGTTTATTGACTTCAGCTGCCAGCTCTTGATTCACATTTTTGAGATCATCAAATTTAGCCTGGTTAACAATATATTCCTTTAAAAAAGGAATGCTGTTTGCCAGATTCAGTACAGCTCCATCTGCATCAATAATTCCAAGGGCATTAAAAGACCAGGTCAGCATAGAAAATAATATTAAAAATAATATAGAGAAAAACATTAATTTCTTCATCAGCTTAAACTACCACCCAAACTGTAATTTATGGATAATTCATCCAATTCTTTCTGTTCTTCTTTTATAAGTTCTTTCCTAAAAGTTTTTTCTTTATTTTCCTTAAGTTTTTCCAGAGTTTTTCTTTCCTGTTTTTTCTCCAGCAGAAGCTGCAGTTCTTTCTCTGCTTCAGCCTCTCTGTCCACTTTCTGTTCTTTTAGCTCAGTCTGGGCATTTCTGATCTGCTTTAAATAACGCCTCAGCTCGAGAATTTGATCCAGCTTATTTGCTTTATCCCGCATCTGAGTATAGGCTGTCTGCTTTTCCGCTTCCAGCACTTCGATTTTATCTCTAATCTGATCCAACTCCTGCTTGAGGCGCAGGTACTTATCTTCCTGCTGTTCCTCTTCCCTGTGTTTTAAATTAAGTATTTTTTCGAATTTGAATTTATATCTCTGCACCATTTTTACCCAGCTCCTAAAATTTATTTTTTATTATTGAGAAGCTATTATTTTAAGTTTTTTTACAGTATCCTGATAGCTTACCTTCTCATGAATATCCTGTGTTAAAAAGTCATTAATTTTATCGATATTTTTAATGGCCCTGTCCAGTGCCGGATTTGAGCCATGTTCATAGGCACCGATATTTATCAAATCTTCAGACTGTCTGTATTCAGCAAGCATCTTTTTAAATACAGAGGCTGCTTCAATATGTTCAGCTGAAACAATGTCCTTCATAATCCTGCTGACACTGCTCAAAACATCTACAGCAGGATAGTGATTTGCCTCAGCCAGCTCCCTTGACAAAGAGATATGACCATCTAAAATACCGCGAACTGTATCAGAAACAGGTTCATTAAAATCATCACCTTCAACCAATACCGTGTATAAGGCGGTAATTGAACCAGCTTGATTTGTACCGGTTCTCTCCAGCAGTTTTGGCAGTTTTGCAAAAACAGAGGGTGGATAACCCCTTGTTGCTGGTGGTTCCCCGATTGCCAGGCCAACCTCTCTTAAAGCCATCGCAACCCTTGTTACTGAATCCATCATCAGCAGTACATCTTCTCCCTGATCTCGAAAGTATTCTGCAATTGCTGTGGTGATATTTGCCGCCTTAACCCTGAGCAGTGCAGGTTGATCAGAAGTTGCTGCTACAACGATCGACCTCTTAAGTCCTTCTTCTCCGAGGTCTTTTTCAATAAAATCCCTGACCTCACGTCCACGCTCACCGATCAGTCCGATCACATTAATATCTGCATTTGTATTTCTTGCTGCCATACCAAGCAGGGTTGACTTTCCAACACCACTAC
>JAXKWB010000066.1:0-13217 GCA_036172385.1 Halanaerobiales bacterium
TTACATCAGCTGTAGAACTGAATAGTTCTATTCTTGAGAAATTAAAGGAAAAATTAGATTCACTATTAGATTATAATATTCAGATTGAAAATAAAGTTGATCAAGAAATCATTGCTGGTATTGTTCTGAAAATTGAAGATTATATTATTGATGGCAGTCTGTTTTATGAGCTCAACTCACTAAAACAGAAGCTAAAATCGATTCCAGTAAGTAAGTTAGGGGTGAATTAATTTGAAACTGAGACCTGAAGAAATAAGTTCGATCATTAAAAAAGAAATAGAAAATTACGGACAAAAATTAGAATCCGTGGGTGTGGGAACTGTCTTAGATGTAGGTGATGGTATTGCTCATGTCTATGGACTTAAGGATGCTATGTCCGGAGAATTATTGGAATTTCCCAATGAAGTTTTTGGAATGGCTTTAAACCTTGAAGAAGATAATATCGGGGTTGTTTTACTCGGTGATGAAAAATTGATTGAAGAAGGTGATGATGTAAAACGCACCGGCCGGGTGGTAGAGGTGCCGGTTGGAGAAGCTCTCTTAGGAAGAGTTGTTAATCCACTTGGACAGCCGCTTGACGGTAAAGGTGCAATTGAAAGTGATACATATCGACCTGTAGAATCGGAAGCGCCTGGAGTTGTGGATCGTCAGCCTGTAGAAGTTCCACTGCAGACAGGTTTAAAATCAATTGACTCAATGATTCCAATTGGTAGAGGTCAGCGTGAGTTAATTATTGGTGACCGTCAGACTGGTAAAACTGCAATTGGCATTGACACAATTATTAATCAGAAGGATAATGATGTAATCTGTATTTATGTAGCTATTGGTCAGAAAAACTCAACTGTAGCTCAGCTTACAGAAAGATTAAGAGAAGAAGGAGCAATGGATTATACTATAGTAGTTTCTGCTACTGCAAGTGAGCTAGCTCCGATCAGATATATTGCACCTTATGCCGGCTGTGCTATGGGTGAGCATTTTATGTATGAAGATGACAGAGATGTATTAATAATTTATGATGATCTTTCTAAGCATGCGATAGCTTATCGTGCCATGTCACTTCTTTTAAGAAGACCGCCTGGACGTGAAGCTTATCCTGGTGATGTATTTTATTTACACTCCCGTTTATTAGAGCGGGCAGCTAAGTTAAATGATGATTTAGGTGGCGGCTCATTAACAGCTCTGCCAATTGTTGAAACTCAGGCGGGAGATGTTTCCGCTTACATTCCGACTAATGTAATTTCGATTACTGATGGTCAGATTTATCTTGAGAGTGAGTTGTTCTTCTCAGGTGTAAGACCTGCGGTTAATGTGGGTATTTCTGTATCTCGAGTTGGTGGTAACGCACAGATTAAGGCAATGAAAGATGTTGCTGGTACTCTGCGGCTTGATTTATCTCAGTACCGTGAACTTGAGGCTTTTTCCCAGTTTGGATCTGACCTTGATCAGGCAACTCAGCAGAAACTTGCCCGGGGTGAGAGAATCGTAGAAATTTTAAAACAGGATCAGTACTCACCAATGCCGATAGAAGAACAGGTTATTATAATTTATACTGTAACCAATGGTTATTTAGATGATCTTCCAGTTGATAATTTAGGACGATTTGAAGAGGAATATCTTAACTTTGTAGACAGCAATTATCCTGAAGTGAAAGAAGAAATTGTTGAAACTGGGAAGTTATCTGATGAACTTAAAGAAAAATTAGATGAGATGGCTCAGGAGTTCAAAGATATGTTCGAAGTTCGAAAAAATACTATTGTTGAGATGGATTCTAGCGAATCTGATACCGAGGCAGAGGAAGCTGAGGTGAAATAACAATGCAGAATATGCGAGATATTCAGCGGCGGATAGGGAGTGTTAAGAACACTCAAAAGATTACCAGAGCCATGAAGATGGTTGCTGCCGCCAAGCTGAAAAATGCTCAGGATAGAGCAGAAGATGCCCGACCTTTTTTCAATAAAACAGTGGAGGTTTTAAGAGGTGTATTTACCAGGACTGAGGAAACGGAACACCCACTTTTAGCAGAAAGAGAAGGGGGCAGGCATCTGGTGATTGTTATTACAGGTGATCGTGGTCTCTGTGGAGCTTATAATCACAAAGTGATTGATCTGGCTGAAGAAATCGTGGAATCAGAAGCAGAAGTTTCTTTGCTTGTTCTGGGACGTAAGGCACGTGACTATTTTCGCCGTCTGGAAACAGATATTATGGCCGAATATGTTCAGCTAGATGATTATCCTGGTTATGGTTTTGCCAACAATCTTGCTGATGAGATTATTCATCATTTTAAAGCAGAGGATGTTAATAAGGTGTCGCTGATCTATACCCATTTTAATTCTGCTCTCAGCCAGACAGTAAAAAAGATGCAGCTCTTACCGGTTGAGAAGTTTGCTGAAGAAGCAGAAAAACCGGAAACTGAGGAACTGGAAGAGCTTGAGGAAGTCGAGGCGAACACTGAAACAGCAGCAGAAGCAGAGAGGGAAAAGAAATATGTAGATTACATTTTTGAACCTTCTCCGGCTGAAGTTTTTGATAATATTTTACCTCAGTATTTAATTAATGTTATTTATTCAGCCCTTCTGGAGTCTAAAGCGAGTGAGTTTGGTGCCCGGATGACTGCCATGGATTCTGCAACTGAAAATGCAAGTGAAATGATAGATGACCTCACACTTAAATATAATAGAGCTCGTCAGGCAGAAATCACTAAGGAAATCACAGAAATTGTTGGGGGAGCAGAGGCACTTAAATAAAGTTTTTAAAGGAGGAATTTGCGTGAGTGACCAGAACATTGGTAGAGTAGTTCAGGTTATCGGTCCGGTAGTTGACATTGAATTTCCGGAGGGAAATATACCTAAGATCTACAATGCTATCAGAATAGAGAATAAAGAAAATGACATAGATTTAACCTGTGAAGTAATGCAGCAGCTGGGTGATGACAGGGTAAAAACAGTTGCCATGTCTGCCACTGATGGACTTGTAAGAGGAATGGAAGCTGTAGATACAGGTGCTCCAATCAGTACTCCCGTCGGGGAAGCTGTACTGGGGAGAGTATTTAATGTTTTAGGTGAGACAATTGATAACCGGGGGGAGATTGAAACAGATGAGAGAATGCCTATTCACCGTTCTGCCCCTGAATTTGAAGAGCAGGAAACAAGTACAGAACTTTTTGAAACTGGAATCAAAGTAATTGACCTTTTAGCGCCCTATACTCGTGGTGGTAAGGTTGGCCTCTTTGGTGGTGCTGGAGTGGGTAAAACAGTACTTATCCAGGAATTAATTAATAACATAGCGACAGAGCACGGTGGATATTCAGTATTCTCCGGTGTGGGAGAAAGAACCAGAGAAGGTAATGACCTCTGGCTGGAATTCCAGGAAGCTGATATTTTAGATAAGGTGGCCATGGTTTTCGGTCAGATGAATGAGCCTCCTGGAGCCCGGATGCGAGTTGGCCTTACAGGACTGACAATGGCTGAGTATTTCCGTGATGAAGCCGGTCAGGATGTATTATTATTCATTGATAATATCTTCCGTTTCATTCAGGCTGGTTCTGAGGTGTCTGCGCTTTTAGGTAGAATGCCTTCAGCGGTAGGTTATCAGCCAACACTTGCTTATGATGTTGGTGCTCTACAGGAAAGAATTACTTCCACTAAAAAAGGATCAATCACATCTGTTCAGGCTGTTTATGTACCTGCAGATGACCTGACTGACCCTGCTCCTGCAACCACATTTGCTCACCTGGATGCTACAACAGTACTTTCCAGAGACATTGTGGAAAAAGGAATTTATCCTGCGGTTGACCCGCTTGACTCTACATCTAATATTCTTGACCCTAGAATACTGGGGGAAGAACATTATAATGTAGCACGTGAGGTTCAGGAGATCTTACAGGAATACAAAGATTTACAGGATATTATCGCAATTTTAGGTATGGATGAACTATCTGAAGAAGATAAAATTGTTGTAAATAGAGCCCGTCGGATTGAGAGATTCCTGTCTCAGCCATTTTTTGTTGCTGAACAGTTTACTGGAACTCCAGGTCAGTATGTTGAACTGGATGATACAATTCGTGGGTTCAAAGGAATTTTAGAAGGGCGTTATGATGATCTGCCGGAGGAAGCTTTCTATATGGTAGGTACGATCGAAGACGCAGTAGAAAAAGCTAAACAGCTGGAAGAAGGTGAGTAGCCAATGGCTGCTGCACCAAAAATTAAGCTTGATGTAGTAACTCCGCAAAAATTAGCCTATAGCGAAGAGGTGGATTTGATAGAAGCACCTGCAATTGATGGGCTGATCGGTATCTTACCTGACCATGCACCGTTAGTAACTGCAATGCAGATTGGTGTTGTGAGAGTTGTTAAAGACGGTGAAGAAATTCAGATAGCTATCAGTGAGGGTTTTATGGAGGTTCAGCCTGCTCAGATTAATCTGGTGGTTAGAACTGCCGAACTGCCGGAAGAGATTGATGTTGAACGGGCCGAAGCTGCAAAAGAAAGAGCGGAAGAAAAGCTGGAAAAAGGACATGAGAAAGTTGACTTTGCAAAAGCAGAAGCAGCCTATGATCGTGCCCTGGCCCGCCTCAGAGCAGCCGGTCATCATGATCACGGCTATGACCGTTTATAATCTGCACCTACCGTTTACTTGTCGATTTATATCGATAAATGTCGCAGGTGTCATGACTTTATAAAATTTATAAATCAAAAAAGGGTCCCTCAGGGGCCCTTTTTGAAGTTTGGAGGCTAAATAAATTATTGCTGGTATTTAGCTTCCATCCACAGTGCTGTATTTATCAAATTCGCGATAAATTAAACTCTCCCTCCAGCTTCATTAGCTCTTTTATTTCTCACGGCTTCAGTGTTTTGTTAAATATATCACTAAATCAATTTGCTGTTATATTAACATTTCGACAAAATTCGACAGGTAAACGGTAGGTGTACGTAGGTGTACATCTCGAACTGAAAATGTTAAAATATTAAGAGGAGGGTATAGTTATGACAAATAATAATGAAAGCAAATTAGAGAGAAAGGCTCGTGAGGGAGCTTTTGGTCCGACTGAAATTAAAAAAGGTGAAAAAAATAGATTTCTGGGTGAATATGCGGAACGAATTATTGCCTATATGACAGAGGATCAGGTTAAAGAAACGGCTTTATACCCCGAGATAAAAGAGGTTTTAAAAAGTAGTGAAGCAAACAAGTTGATAATTAGAGGAGATATCGCCAAAAAACATATCTCAGATTATATAAAATGGGCCCGGGAAGAAGGAGTTAGATTTAATAGAAAAAACTCTCCTGAGTTCCGGGGAAATGTAGCGCTGGCAGTTGCTGGAAAAGATGCTGTGACTCAGCAATTTGGTCGGATTCCGGAGCGTGAGGAAAAGTTGCAAAAAAAGGGTTTATCTGATAATATTATAAGGAATGCAGGCTCATTGCTCTGCGGGGATTGTTGGAAGGAATTAATGGAAAAAGCGCCGGAGGAAAAGATCAATTATAAAAAGGCCGGCATTTTCGATAAATTAACAGGTGCAAACTGTGTAGGCTGTCAAAATAAATAACTGATATTTATTAGTGACTGAAGGATAAAATTCGTTCTGGATTTTAAAGTAATGATTTATTTAGAAAGGGGCTTTTAGAGGTGGACAAGTATATTATACAGGGTTTAAATCCACTTGCAGGAGAAATTAAAGTCGGGGGAGCAAAAAATGCGGCTCTGCCAATTATTGCTGCATCTTTACTTGCTGACTCTCAGGTTGTTTTAGACGATATTCCACGACTTAGAGATGTAACCAATTTATGCAGCATCATCGAAGATATGGGCGCAAAAATAGAAAGAAATAAAAACCGGATTAATATTGATCCAACCGGTGTATCTAAAACCGAAGCAGATCATGATTTAGCAAGGAAACTGCGTGCTTCTTACTATATATTGGGAGTTATGCTTGCCAGATCAGGGCATGCAAGAACCACTCTTCCGGGAGGATGTAATATTGGTAATCGTCCTATTGACCTTCATCTTAAGGGTTTCAGGGCTCTGGGAGCAGAGGTTAATTTAGACCATGGAGTTGTTGATGTAAAGGCTGATAAATTAAAAGGAGCAGAGATTTATCTTGATTATCCAAGTGTAGGGGCCACCATTAATATTATGATTGCTGCCAGCCGGGCTGAAGGTAGGACCATTATTGAAAATGCGGCCCGGGAGCCAGAGATTGTAGATCTGGCAAACTTTTTGACAGTGATGGGAGCCAGGATTAAAGGTGTAGGTACAGATATCATCAAAATCGAGGGTGTTGATAAGATGCATGGAGTTGAACATCGAATCATACCTGATCGAATCGAGGCTGGTACATATATGATAGCTTCTGCTATTACTGGTGGAGATGTATTTGTGCGCAATGTCCTGACTGAACACGTAAAACCATTGATCGCTAAAATGCATGAGATGGGCATTACTGTAGAAGAAGACATAGCAGGTGTCAGGGTCAAAGCAGGTAGTGATTTAAAAGCTGTTGATGTTAAAACATTACCTTACCCGGGTTTTCCTACAGATATGCAGTCTCAAATGATGGCTTTACTGACTCAGACTGATGAGACAAGTCTGATTATCGAAACAGTCTGGGAAAATCGTTTTATGCATGTAGATGAATTGAAAAGAATGGGAGCAGACATTAAAATTGACGGCCACAGTGCTCTCATTAAACCGGGTCCCCTGACTGGTGCCGAAGTAAGAGCTACCGATCTGAGGGCAGGAGCTGCTCTTATTCTGGCCGGCCTGGCTGCCGAGGGACAAACAGAGGTCAGAGATATCTATCATGTAGAGCGGGGATATGAAAATATAGATAAGAGGCTTCGAAAAGTTGGAGCGTCAATAAAGAAAGTATCTGAGTAAATAAAACCTGCCGCTGATATTTCAGCGGTTTTCTGTTTTGAAAGTTAGTTTTTGCTTTTCAATAAAACAAGGTGGTGAAAAAATGATTACAACAGTGACTCTGAATCCAGCTATTGACCGCGAATATTTTGTTGACAAAAATGAAGTTATGAAAAACCAATTTATTTATAATGAGGAAGACTTAAAAATTTACCCGGGGGGGAAGGGTTTAATTAGTGCAATTAACTTTAAGTCTTTGGGCTATCAGGATGTACAAAATATTGGCTTTGTCGGCGGCAAACAGGGATTGTTTTTCGAAAAAATGGTGCAGAAACAGGATATTATCAGCAACTATATTTATACCGAAAGTGAAATTAGAAACAATGTTAAAATAATTGGGCGAGAACCTGCAACCTACACCCAGTATAATGATTATACTTATCAGGTAGAAAAAGAAGATGTAAAAGAATTAATTGTTCGTTTTAAAAGATCGATTTCCGAGAGTAAATGTATTTTAATCTCCGGTTCAGTACCTGAGGGAGTAGATTTTGATATCTATCAGCGTTTAATTAAAATTGCAAAAGATAAGGGAAAACACATATTTCTGCAGGCGAGTGGAGAGGCTTTAAAACTGGCTTTAGAATCAAATCCAGATATTGTGACCCCTTATTTTAAGCACCATAAAACAATTCTCGATATGGAAATGAAGGATAAAGAAGATTACATTAAAGCAGGTAAAGAGATTCAAAGGCGGGGTGCAAAAAGAGTAATGATTCCCTTCCACTGTGACCGACTGCTTTTTGATAAAAATGGAGATGTCTACCAGCTGTCACCCAGAGGATACTGTATCGTTAACTGGCTTGGCTCCAGTGATGCTTATAATACAGGCTATCTTGATTATGCATTTCAGACAGAGGACTTCGATTTTTTAGAAGCTAATCTGCGTGGGGGAGCGGCAGCTTTATGGATAGCAGAGAATAAAGAAATTTATTTACAGAACAGGGAAGATTATAATTCCTACCTTGATCGACTGGAAATTAATAAGCTGGAGGTGTAGAAATTGAGTAATGTTAGAGATTATATGGTTCGAACTATGAATTCAGTTACTCCTGATGACAGTATTCGCAAAGCTATAATTTTAATGTATAGATCAGAGCAGTCAGTGCTTCCGGTAGTTGATCATCAGAACCTTTTTGTGGGAACTATCTACAGTAATAATATTTTGAAGAACATAATTCCAGAAAGCTTTGGTTTTCTGGACAGCAGCCGTCTTTTTTATGAAGTCAATGAAGCAGTAGAAAACCTAAAATATGTTAAGGATGAGAAAGTTGAGAAGTATATGGCCCGCAATCGAGATGCGGTTAAAGAAGATAGTGACATGAAAAAACTAGCCGATATTATGCTTAACAACAAAGAATCTGTGCTTTTTGTAATAAATGATAAAGGTTTTTTGAGAGGGTTTATCGAAAGGTCTAACCTACTGCATTATTTATTAGATGAAACAGAAGTCCAGACAGCTGCTGAAGAATAATTTTTCTATTTATAAGTTTATAAGGAGATAAGGAAAGTAGAATAAAAAAAGAGGTGTAGGTTATGAATGAGTTAACATCAATTTCTGCAGTTATATTAGAAGAATGGTTAATTTTAAATAATATTTCCAATAAAGAACTTTACTTAATTTCGATATTTTTGCTTTTTGCTTTTTTAATAGTTTTACTGGCCAAAAAGTACAAAATACCAATAGTAGTAGGGTATGTTTTTCTGGGAATTTTAATGAGTCCGGATATAATTTCTCTGCTGCCGCTGATAGATCAGGAGTTTACAAATCTATATACATTTATTCTCGCAAATCTGAATTATGTAACCACAATTGCTCTATCGTTTATTGCTTTTACCATCGGGAGTGAACTTTCGATTAAAACAATAAAAAGGCTGGGAAAAAATATACTATATATAGCTTTACTTGAGTCATTTGGAGCTTTTGTAGTTGTTACCACGGCTATTTATCTTATCGGTAATCCGCTCTATATGGCACTCCTTTTTGGTGCTATTGCTTCTGCAACAGCTCCGGCTGCAACGGTAATGGTTTTAAAAGAATATAATGCTGAAGGACCTTTAACTTCAACCATTATGGCGGTTGTTGGTCTGGATGATGCTCTTGCTTTAATAATTTTTTCACTAATTAATCCGATCGCCTATTCTCAGTATCTGGGCGGGGCAGGAGAACCATTAAATTTATCAGCCTTAATTATATATCCGCTAACAGAGATTTTTGGATCTATTTTGGTGGGGCTGGCTCTGGGATATGCAGCCCAGTATTTGCTAACTATTTTTACTGAAAAAACGAAAAAAATATTGACTATTGTCACGACCATAATTTTAAGTTCTTCAATGGCTGTATTTTTTGAATTTTCACCTTTGATTGCCAATATGTCAGTTGGATTTGCAATTAAAAACTTTGCTAAAAAGAATCTGCAGATTTCCGAATATCTGGATACCTTAACAATTCCTCTTTATGCGATGTTTTTTATAATTGCAGGTACAGAAATTAGATTTTCAGAAATGGGTTCCCTTAGTTTTCTGCTGATAGCTTTTAGTTATTTAACAGCGAGGATCATCGGTAAGGTGGGGGGGTCAACTTTAGCCGCTAAAGTTTCGGGAGCACCGGAGACGGTAAAAAAATATATTGGTCTTGGACTATTACCCCAGAGTGGGGTAGCAATTGCTCTGGCTTATACTGTGCAAAAGCAGTATACTCAGGAAACTGAAGTTGGGCTTTTGATTTTTAATACTCTGCTGCTGACTGCAGCGATAACTGAAGTGGTTGGACCTCTATTAACTAAATATGCTGTAGTCAATGCTGGCGAAATAAATACTGGAAATCAGTCCCGTGATGATTATAGTCAATTTTAATTTTATTTTAAGATTGATTGTTTATAATAAAGAATAGGTAGGAGAAAGGAGTATGCTATTGAATTTATTAAATAAATTTAGTAAAAAAATTGCGATTGACCTGGGCACAGCCACAGTTATAATTTATGAGAGTGACAAAGGTATTGTTTTACAGGAGCCTTCTTTTGTAGCTCTTGATAAAGACACCAATAAAATAATTGCTGTTGGGGAAGAAGCCCGGCGGATGCTGGGAAGAACGCCAGGGAATATCGAAGTTATTAGACCCTTAAAAGATGGTGTAATAGCAAATTTTGAGGTCGCTGAAATGATGCTCAAAAGTTTTTTGAAAAAAGTCGGGGTTAAAAGTAGATTTATTAAGCCTCTGATTATGGTCTGCATACCTGTTGGAGTTACCGGGGTGGAAAGCCGTGCGGTTTTAGAGGCGGCGGTTCAGGTTGGAGCTCGCAAGGCGTTTTTGATTGAAGAACCGGTTGCAGCTGCAATTGGAGCAGGTCTCAGAATTGAAAAGGCAGAAGGTAATATGATAATTGATATTGGGGGAGGAACAACAGAAATTGCTGTTCTTTCTCTGGGTGGAATAGTTGTCGGGGAGTCGATCCGGGTCGGCGGTGATAAATTTGATGAAGCTCTGGTACGTTATGTTCGAGAAAATTATAACTTAGTTATCGGAGAATCAACTGCCGAGGAAATTAAAATAAACATCGGCAGTGCAGATCCCAATTATTCTGCTGTGTATGAAGTTAAAGGTAGAGATTTAATGACCGGACTGCCCAGACATATAGAATTGACCTCCCAGGAAACTCATAAAGCTTTTAAGGAACTGCTTGATAATATCGCCCAGGGAGCCCGGCGTGTTTTAGAAAAGACTCCACCAGAATTGTCAGCTGACATAGTCGAAAAAGGTATAATTTTGACCGGTGGAGGTTCTTTACTGGAAGGTCTGGATAAATTTATTAGTCGACAGACAGAAGTTGGAGCCTTTGTAACTGATGATCCCCTGGTCTGTGTTGCCGAAGGAACCGGACAGGCTTTAAATGAGTTAGACAAAATATCAAATGTATTAAGCACAGGTGATCAGGGCATTTTATCGTAAAAGTAACTGGAGAGTGATTAAATTTGAAAAAAATTATAAAAAAGCTTTTATTTTTTGCTTTAATAGTCTTAATTCTCAGCAACACCCCAGTGCTTGCAGCAGACAACATTATGCCTTTAGAGGAAGTAAAAGCAGGAATGACAGGCTATGGAAAGACTGTGTATTCTGGAAGTAAAATTGAAAAATTCGAAGTGAAAATAATTGATGTACTTGACAACCGCAGTCTGGATCAAGATTTAATATTAATTAAATTAATCGGTGATAAAGCAGAAAAATATGGTGGAATTGCTGCCGGAATGAGCGGCAGTCCTATTTATCTTAAAGATCGTATAATTGGGGCTATTGGTTATGGATGGAATAACAGTAATCATCTTTATGGTCTGGTGACCCCGATCGAAAGAATGCTTAAGCTTCTGGAATATAATGATTTTAAAGAAACAAGTGGTAATTTTAGTGATCTTGATTTTGAATTTGAGGAATTTGCACCAGGAGAAAATATTATTAAAACAAAAAGCCCAATCATGGTTAGTGGAATTAATGGTAGAGCTTTAAATAGACTGGAGAAAAAACTGGCCGAATTAAATCTTGATGTTATTCCCAGTTCAGGAATTGAAAAGGTAGATAAAAGTAATGAAAACCCTAAACCAGGAGAGGCGATTGCTGTGCAGCTGGTGAGAGGGGATATCAGTGTAGCTTCGATTGGTACTTTAACCTATGTGGATCAGGGGCAATTTCTGGCTTTTGGCCATCCTTTTACCAATCGTGGCCGGGTAAACTATCTTCTGAGCAGAGCCTATATAAATGCAGTTATTCCCAGTACAGAGCAGCCCTTTAAACTGGGTTCACCTTACAACAGGCTTTTAGGTTCAGTAACCCAGGATAGAGGAGCTGGTATTGCAGGAAGAATTGACAGCTATCCCAAAATTACCCCTCTTTATATCTCTGTCTCCAAAAATGGGGAGCTGGTTGAGGAAGTCAGCCTGCAGATTATTAATGATGAATATTTATTCTCCTCGCTTGCCAATAGTGCTGCTCTGCAGGCAGTAGATTCGGCACTGGATAGAATTGGTCCCGGTTCTGCAGTCTCCCATCTTAAAATTATGGGGAGAGGTCTACCTGAGCTGCAGGTAGAATCCAGCAATATGTACTACAGTCAGAATGACATTGGAAGTACGGCTTTATCCGATTTTTCTCAATTGTTAGATTTGATTCTGACCAATCCGTTTACAGATGTTAATTTAATTGATATTCGCCTGGAACTGGATTTTAATCGGAGTCATAGTGTGGCTTTGATTCAGGAAGCAAAGGTCTTAAACGAAAAAATATATCCCGGGGATAATTTGAGAGTTGAAGTAACCCTCCACCGCTACCGCAATGGCACAGAAACGAAAATGATTACCATAAAAGTACCCGAAGATGTGGAACCGGGTATAGCTACTCTCTTTGTTGATGGAGGTTATACAGGTGAGACAGTGAGGCCGGAAGGTACTGAGCCCATACAAACTCAGAGCCTGGGTGGATTAAATGAGGCTGAAATTTCTGGCCACAAAAGTTTAGATTCCATGTTAAATGATTATTTAGATTCACCGGATAACAATGATCTTATCTTACAGCTTTATCCTTCTTATGCAGCTCCTATCTATCAGGAGAGCAGTGAGCAGCCTCCTGGACAGAATTCTGCGGAAAACAAAGAGGATCAAGATAAGCAGCTCGAAAACAAAGAACAAAATGATAATAAGCAGAAGCCGGAAGCGGTTAAAGATGCTAAAGATACTGGAAATCTGGAGGAAGAAATAAAAGAGCGATATCCTACTGAATATGTGCTGGAAGGTAGTTTGAATCTCGATCTGGAAATCTTAGCTCCGCCCACAGCTGAAAGTGATTCAGCTGCAGGATGGGAAAAAGGTCAAAAATTAAAGCAGTAATGAACATAGTCAGCGACTTCTGGAGGTTTTTAAATGGATAAGCAAATTAAATATCTTTTGGGAGTTTTAATTTTGCTGCTTATCTCAGCTTATTTTTTAAGTTTGCTGGTAGGCTTACCCCAATATTTTGAAGAGGATATTATTGCTTTTCTGGAAGAAAGATTTTCAGGCGATATTTCTTTCAGCTCTGTCTCTTTATGGCCTCTAAATAGAATTCGAATCAATAATTTTGAGTTTACTGCCCAAAATGGAAGTACTTTTAAAGCCGAAAGTCTTAACCTTGATTACAGCCTGAATTTTAATGAGGAAGAAATTGTTAAGGTTGAGTTTGTAGAACTGATCGGGGCAGAGATTGAGGTTCAGGGAAATTTTATTAATTTGAATCAAAATTTATCTGCTCTAGATAAAAGACAGGGAGCTAATTTGAGGAATC
>JAXKWB010000067.1:0-6245 GCA_036172385.1 Halanaerobiales bacterium
CTTCATTGGTTTCCTTTCTTTGCCTCTATTTTTTTAACATTAATCTATCATTTTTCTCTGTCAACTCAATAAAAATTGCTCTTTCCTTACCTGTTTCATTTGGAGTGTGAATAGTAAGCATTAATTGATCTTCAAAAGTTTCAAAAATCATGCCGTGACCTGCATCTTGATCATAAAGTGGTTTTTCTTCATGAATCCAGGGGCCCATAATTGTCCCTGATTCTGAACGCGAAACTCCAATTGCATAAATATTGTTTTCAACAAAACTGGACCAGATCATTAATAAATCATTATTTTCAGTTCTATATAAAAATGGCCCATCAGTAACATAACACTGCTTACCATCCATTTCTTTAATACTCTCTGTCCAGGATGCTTCGGAAGCAGAAAATAATGTCTTTACCTCAGATGCAGTTTCTTTTAAATCTTTAGTTAACTTAACAGCACAGATTGTACCATCATAAATCTGAACCCATTCATGACAAAATACCATCCAGGGATCCTGATTTTGATCTACAAAAAGTGTGCCGTCAAGGGCCATCCAATCCTCTGGTGTTAGGGCTTTATCAGAATGAGGCTGATATGGCCCTTCAATCTGTTTGGAATGCAAAATTTGGGTTCCTCTGTTATAATCATCAGCTATAAAGGTTGCAAATAGGTAAAATTCACCCTGATATTTATGGACTTCCGGGGCCCAGAAGTTTTTATTTGCCCAGAAGTCTTTTGAGGGTCTAAAAGCTTTAAATGGACCCTCAAAGTTTTCCAGATCTGTAGTTTTAAAATAGTCAAAACCAGTTGCAATCTGATCCCGCCAGCAGTTTTTATCTGTTGTTCCAAACATGTAATATGATTTTTCTGATTCTACAGGCACAATAAAAGGATCACGAATATATACAGCTTCTCTTTTTTTCATTAAATAACCTCCAGTAAAAATAATTTTCATTTCAAATATTAATGTTTTAGCTAATTGCAGCTTATTATTTAAAAATATTTATTAATTGATTCATATTCTACCTGCCATTCTTCTGGAAAAGCAGGTGTTTCCAATTTAGAATCATCCCAGCCTGCTGCCATCATTCCCACAGCTAAAAGCAGAGCCCCATTTCCCGGCAGGTAGAGGGGTAAATCTTTTTTACTTCCCTGTTTATTGTGTCCATTGAATAAATAAGTATTTTTAGGAGAATCCATTAACAAAATATCGACTGCTTTTTCTTTTTCTCCCAATTTTGCTGCTGTCATAGCTGTCATCGGAAAATCCCAACCCCAGGCCCTATTAAACTGCCAGTCGGAAAGTACTTTATTAAATGTATTTCTCATTATTTCTTTATCAACTTTAGCTCCCGGCAATAACCCATATGCACCCAGCATACTTGGATGGTCAATATTATATTTTTTGAAAGTGTCTTCTGCTTTTTCGTGACCTAAATATAAATTGTTTTTGTGGGGCAGTTCAGCTAATTTATCTATTATTTCTTCCCACCTTTTGTTTTTTTCCATTCCCAGTCGTTTTCTCCATTTTTGAGCAATAACAAAAGCAGTATGCCAGTACTCTAACTCAAAAGTAGGATTTAAGCAATCTTCCGGATCATAACTTTCCTGGGCTGGAATTAAAGGCGCTTCTAAATTAAATCTATCATTTTCCTGATCATATTCTAAATATGAAACCATAAATTCTATACTTTCTTCAATCAGTTGATAATAATATTCTAAAACCGATTTTTTTTGCTTATTTCTGTAGAGTAATTCAGCATAAATAATTGGATGTGGCTGCTGCCAGACTAAAAACGGACCAATAGAAGAAGGACTATCATATCCCTCCGGGCCAACCATTTTCGGCCAGCGGGCTCCTTTAAACCCCTGAGAAGCAGCAAGTTCTTTTGCTCTCTCAAGTATATTATAATACCACGAGAGAGATTTTTCCAGTAAAGATTCTCTATTCCAGAGAGCAAAATGTGCTGCATGCCAGAAATGCATTTCCAGATGAAACTTACCATACCAGCTGTTACAGGTCAAACCTGTCTCAGCAGGAGGCAGAGTACCAGAACATTGAACAGCAGTTAAATACTGTGATAAAACAATTCTTCTTTCTAACTCTTTTGCTCCTGGGTCTTCAGTTTTAGAAAAATCAATTACTCCCCCCTGACTCCAATAATTCTGCCAGTACTCTATGCTCCGCTCTTTAACTTCACTGAAACTGATCTGCTTAATCTTATTTTGATTTTTATTAAAATTAATGACAAAATTTAAGCTGTTATCATCCTCTTTGCTTTTAAATAAATACTTATGTTGATAAGTATTTTCGACATCTAAACTTTTAGAACTAAATAAATTAACAAAATACTTCGTCTCATCAATAAGTCTATTAAAATTATATAATTTCTCATTCAGTACAATCAATTTTGTCTGATGTTTTTCTTCTTTTGTCCAGTTAGAAGCAGTTTTGCCCTGGGCTGGATAAGGAAATTCTATTTCGACTCCCAGTCTCTGTTCAGTAATTAAATTAGAAGATATTTTAGCTGCAATGCTATCTGTCAGCGGATCACAGATTGTTTCCACTCTAACTTGCTCACCTTCCACAACAAAATCACTCTTTAAAATACCCTGCCATAAATTAAGTTCCTGCTGATTGAGTTTAATCTTTTCCAACTCAACTTTAACCCCATTTTGTTTTTCCAGGTAGAATCCTACTCTTGCCAGATTATATTTATGAGGATTTTCTCTCAAAAAATTAAATAAACCTGCCTGGCCTTTTTCTTCTGAGGCATAAGGTATTCTTTTATTTCTCCGCTTATAATTTTTAAATTTTAAATTTTTTCTATCATATTTTTCTTCATTCTTAAAACTATGCCATCCCCATTGAGTCATTGTATTAATTGGGATTTCCTCTGCATAACTTTTATAAAAAGTTTGAAGACCGGTAAAATCTGCTGTAAATGCAAATTCGCCATTTCCTAAAGTGAATGGCGAATTTAAATCTTTATTTTTTAAAATAGGATTGTTTCTATTTACTAATTGATGTCTATTAATCATTTAATATCTACCTCTCTTAATTGCCTAACTAATTTAACTCATTAACCTTTTAAACCTGTTGTACTGATTCCTTCTACCAAATAGCGCTGAAAAACAATAAAGATAATTAAAACTGGTAATAAAGATAAAACAGACATTGCAAACATTCCACCCCAGTTAGTGACAGTACTTGGATCAGAAAAGAGTTTTAAACCCAGTGAAACTGGGTATTTGTCAGCGGATTGCAGATAAAGCAGGGGTCCAAAGAAATCCTGCCAGGTCCAGTAAAATTGAAAAATAAAGGTTGTAATTAATGCAGGTTTAATGTTGGGAAGGATTATTCGGAAAAAAATTGAATAAACCCCACAGCCATCAATTTTTGCTGCTTCATCAAGTTCTTTTGGTATTCCCTGTATAAATTGATACATTAAGAAAATAAAGAACGGCATCGCAAAAAATCTTGGTAAGATCAATGGTTTGTAAGAGTTAATCCAGCCAATAAAGCTAAACATAATATATTGAGGAATCATCACTACCTGCTGTGGTAAAAGCAAAGTTGAAATTACAAGAGCAAAAAGAATTGCCTTACCTCTAAACTTAATCCGGGCAAAACCATATCCAACTGCAGCAGAAGTAAAAATCTGACCTGCTGTAGCAGTTAAAGTAATAATAAAAGAGTTTCGGAAAAATATACCAAAATGAGTACCACCAAAACCCGCCCAGCCAGAGACATAATTACTTAAAGTAAAGGCCTCAGGAATTAAATTATGAGCATTTCTAAAGATTGTTCCTTCAACTTTAAATGAACTGGAAAGCATCCATAAAACAGGATAAAACATTGCAATTCCAATTATTCCTATCAGCACATGATATAATATTGTTTTTAATTGATTTTTTTTCATTAAAATTCACCCTTTGATTCGTAATATACCCAGTGAGGAGCTGTCTTGAAAATAATTACTGTTATAATTGCAACAATCACAAGTAAAATCCAGGCTAAAGCACTGGCGTAACCCATTTCGTAATAACTAAAAGCTCTTCTAAATAAATAGAGTACATAAACCAGAGTTTGATCGAAAGGTCCACCCGATGTAATAATATAGGCCTGAGTAAACATCATAAATCCACTAATAATCTGCATGATTAAATTAAAAAGAATTACAGGGCTGAGCATTGGAATAGTAATTTTAAAAAATTTCTGCCACCAGTTTGCTCCATCAATTAAAGCAGCTTCATATAAGGAGCCGGGAATTTGCTTTAAACCGGCCAGGAAAATAAGCATTGGCGAACCAAACTGCCAGATCGCAAGAAAAATTAGGGTCCAGAGTGCAGATTGTGGATGTCGAATCCAGCTGCGGGCAATATCCATGCCAAAAAATGCGTTTAAAAGAGAATTTAATGCCCCTGATGAACCAAATAATTGCCTCCACATCACTGCTACTGCAACACTACCACCAATAACAGAGGGGATATAAAATAATGTTCTATATAAACCAACCATTTTTCTCTTTTGATTAAACAAGACTGCTAAAAATAAAGCAAAGGCTAATCGTAAAGGAACTGAAACAAAAGCATAAAAAAATGTGATTTTAATTGAAGACCAGAAAGTACTATCAGCTGTAAATATCTCAATATAATTATCTAAGCCAACCCACTCTGGAGTTGAAATAACATCATAACTCGTAAAAGAAACTACAAGTGATAATATCATCGGAATAATTGTAAAGGCAATAAAACCAATTAACCAGGGTGAAATAAATAGAAATCCTGCCAGATTGTCATACTCTTTAATTTCTTTAGTTGTAAATAAATTTTTAGTCTTTTCCACTAATGTAGACATTATTAAAAACTCCTTTGTAAATAAAATTAATTTAAATAGCTGTGTAATAAAACCACAGCTATTTAAATAATAAACAATAATTATTTTATCTATCTGCTAAAATTTGATTAACTTTTGTTCTAAATTGTTTTGCCGCTTCCTCTGGAGTAATCAAACCATAAAACATCATTTCTCTTAAATTATCATATTCCTGCATTGTCTGGTTGTGAACTTCAGGATAAGGAGGTGCGATTGGTCCTGCATGTTTTTGAGCAAGGTCTATATAATCAAATGTCTTAGCAGTAGTTTTATCTAGAAGTGGAGTCAGCGCATTTCTGATCTTCGCAGAAGCTGGTACCCCTCTCTCTCCCATTAAAACTTTATTTGCTTCTACATTATCTACAAAATAGTTGATAAACTTCACAGCTGCATCGGGATTTTCAGAATTACTGGCAACAGCAAAGTATTGAGAAGGTTGTAAAAATAATCCTTCAGCTACTTGTTCTTTATATTTAGGTAAAATAGTCAATTCTAACGGTCTTTTGGCTGCTCTTTCCATTGCGACTAACTGGTTGCTCCAGATTGCTGACATAGCTGCTTCTCCAGTTGCCAGTAGATCTTCTTCTACATTAGTAACTTCAGAACTTCTATCAATGGGCGCAAAAGCACCTGCTTCTACCATTTCTAATTCCATCTCATGAAATTCAACAAATAGTTGATCATCCTCATAGCCAATTTCATCAATTTCCTCAAATGTTTTATCTGCAAAATCTTCTCCATAATATAAATCTGTACCATTCTGTCTCAAGAAAGTACAAAAACCATCAATATTATCTAATAGCAAATAACTGCTCTTTGCATAAAAGTCGGTATTTTTAGCAATTTTCATTGATTTGTCCATTAAATCTTGATAAGTATAACCTGGTTTAAATTCTTCTACTCCTGCTTCCTCTAGCATAGCTGGGTCATAAACTAAACCAATAGCATTATAACCTAAGTTAACCCCATACATTGATTTTTTACCATTTTCATCTCGATATACTATTGTATCATCAATGTATTCTTCAGATATTTGACCACTATTTACATAAGGAGCCAGATCTAAAAGTAAGCCTGCTTCTATATATTGTGGAATTAATCCATAACCATGCTGCATTACATCAGGTAAGTTATGTCCTGCTGCCTGAGCAGCCATTTTTTCCCAGTATCCATCAAAACCTAAAAACTCCGGTTCAATATTAATATCAGGATATTTTTCTTCAAACATTTCAATTACTTTTAAAGTTCTATTATGTCTATCCTGAGAACCCCACCAGGCTACACTAATTGTTGACTGGGCCATTACAGAAACACTCAACATCAATACCAACGAAATCGTCACCAAAAATACAAAACTCTTTTTCTTCACAATAAATCA
>JAXKWB010000068.1:0-11349 GCA_036172385.1 Halanaerobiales bacterium
AAGTAAGGAGCTGACCTCTTTAGAAAAATTAGAAAAGGTAATTTTACGACTGATTTTCAGTAGGAGGGGTAATTTTAAGGTGTACGAATTTTTTAAGATTGATGAAAATGCTAAATTTATGAAAGAAAGAAACAAGGAATTCTGGAATAAATTTATGCCTATTTTTACAGCTATAGTAAAAGAAGGTGTTGAAAGAGGAGAGTTTAAAACTGATTATCCGGAAGAAGTTACAGAAATTTTATTTATGGGAATTGATAATTTTCTACACCGGCATTATGCTAAATTTACAACAGAAGAAATGTATATAGATAAATTTGCTGCTGTAGAAGAATTATTAAACAGAGCCCTAAATTTAAAAGAAAGAAAAATTGATTTATCTTTAATGAAACCCGAAAAGTCATAAGTGATTTAGATTTAAAATAATTAAGTACTTTAGTTTCTGAGTTAATATCATTAGATACTGGTGGTGAGAAGATGAAAAAAGATTTTAGTAATAATGAACTGCTGGCGTTTCTGGGTAGACTGGCTAATAAATGGGGAACAGGACATCAGAGTGTGAGTAAAATCCTGGATAAATCCCGCAATTTTCTGGAGTCTAAAGATTATAAACTTCCTTTTATTGATAAAGTAACTGAACTGCTGGAAATGTTAAGTGAATACTCAAAAGGAAATTTCAAACTAAATGAGGCAGCAGTTGGTTGGATTGTAGCAACTCTGGCTTATCTGATTTTACCAACAGATTTAATCCCTGATTTTTTGCCGGGTGTTGGTTTTACTGATGATGCAGCGGCTTTTATTCTGGCATTTAGACAGCTCTCACAGGAGCTTGAACATTTTCGTGAATGGAAGGAGTCAGAGTCAGAAACTATAGATATTGAAGCAGAATGAATTAATTTTAAAATTTACTGGATATTTTCTTTAATCTATTATATAATTGAAAAGATGAAAATTTTAGGGCAGGGATTATATTTATCAAACAGAAATTCAAGATATATTTGATAATTTATAAAAAATCCTTGACAAGAGCAGAAAGCTGTGCTACCATTATATGTGCTTTTTGTGAAAAAGAAAAAACAAATTTTCACTTACAGCATTATTTACTTGCGAAAGTGGCGGAATTGGCAGACGCGCTAGATTTAGGATCTAGTGGGTAATCCCCGTGTGGGTTCGAGTCCCACCTTTCGCACCATTTAATAATTCTGTCATTGACCCCCGATATTGGCCCGGTGCCAGATCGGGGATTATTAACATATAGAGAGTTTTTAAAAAGTTTTATTTAAATATCAGTTAGGAGGAATATTAATGGAAGTAAAAAAAGAAGTTTTGGAAGGTAATAAAGTTAAACTGGATGTTGAAATAGAAAGTGACCGTGTAGATGAAGCTCTAGAACAGGCATATCGTCAGGTGGTAAAAGATATAGAAATTCCTGGTTTTAGAAAAGGGAAGGCACCACGAAAGATCATCGAACAGAGATTTGGCGAAGAGGTGCTGCACAAAGATGCACTTGATATTCTGATTCCACAGGGATATAGTGAAGCTGTAGAAGAAGCTGATATTGAGCCGATAGCACAGCCTGATATAGAAGACTTTTATATTTCCAAAGGAGAGCCAGCTACTTTTACTGCAATAGTTGAGGTGAAACCAGAGGTTGAGCTTGGTGAATATAAAGATTTAGGTATTGAAAAAGAAGATTCTGAGGTCCAGGAAAAAGAAATTAAACAGCGTCTGGAAAAAATGCAGGATGAGTACAGTCAGTTAGTTACTGCAGAGCGTGAAGAACTGCAGGAAGGTGACTTTGCTATTATTGATTTTACCGGTTATGTAGATGGTGAAGAATTCCCGGGTGGTTCTGCAGAAGAGTACAGTTTAGAAATTGGATCCGGCAGTTTTATTCCTGGTTTTGAAGAACAGTTAGTTGGAATGAAAGTAGGAGAAGAAAAATCTGTAGAGGTCACATTCCCGGAAGATTATCAGGCAGATGATCTTGCTGGTGCAGATGCTTCCTTTGATGTTGCTCTGAAAGAAATCAAAGTTAAAGAAAGACCTGAACTTGTTGATGACTTTGCTGTTGAAGCAAGTGATTATGAGACTATGGATCAATTAAGAGTTAGTATTGAAGAAGAAATAGCTGAACAAAAGAAAGAATCTGTAGAAAATAATTTTAGAGAAGAAATCATTAAAAAAGCAAGCGAAAATGCCGAAGTAAAGATGACAGATACTCTTGTTGATGAACAGCTGGATCAGATGTTTCAGAGAATGACTCAGTCTATTTCGCAGCAGGGAATGGATGTAGAAGATTATCTAAACTATATGGGTCTGGACGAAGATACCTGGAGAGAGCAGAATCGAGAAACAGCATCTGAACGTGCAAAAGAACTGCTTGTGCTGGAAGCTATTGCTGATGTTGAAGATATCGAAGTAACAGATGAGGAAATTGAAGAAGAGGTTAATCAGATTGCAGAAATGCATGATCAGGATCCTGAGCAGATTAAAGCTATCCTGCAGATGCAGGGACAGCTTACAGATCTGAAGGAAGATATCAGAAGACAGAAAACCATTGATTTCTTAACAGAAAACAACTAATATTTGATTAGATTGTTAAACATTAACTGTTTTTTAATCTGTTTTTAGATATAATAATTATGGTACAAATATATAGGTACCAGGTACCAAAAACGATTTCGAATGCCAGGTACCCAAAATACAGGGAGGTTTTAAACTATGAGCCTAATTCCAATGGTCGTTGAACAAACTAATCGTGGGGAAAGATCTTATGACATTTATTCCCGACTCTTAAAAGATAGAATTGTATTTTTAGGTTCTCCAGTAACAGATGATGTTGCAAATACTGTTATTGCTCAGCTGCTCTTTTTAGAAGCAGATAATCCAGATAAAGACATTTATTTATATATTAACAGTCCAGGTGGTTCAGTAACAGCTGCTCTGGCAATGTATGATACAATGCAGTATATTAAACCTGATGTAGTAACAATTGGTATGGGACAGGCTGCAAGTGCAGGTGCGCTGCTGCTTGCTGCTGGTGCAGATGGTAAGCGTTATGCTCTTCCTTATGCAAGGGTTATGATTCATCAGCCAGCCGGTGGAGCACAGGGTAAGGCAACTGAAGCTGAAATCCATATTAAAGAATTAATGAGAATTAGAGAATTACTGAATCAAATTCTCAGTGATCACACAGGTCAGAGTCCAGAAAAAATTGCTCAGGATGTAGAAAAAGACTATTTCATGACTGCAGAAGAAGCTGTAGATTATGGATTGATTGATGAAGTAATTACCCGTAATGAATTAAATGAAAAGTAATTTAGCCCAAGAGGTGATAAAATGTTCAAATTTGGCGATCACGATCACGAAGATGGGGAATTAAAATGTTCCTTCTGTGGTAAGAGCCAGGACCAGGTTAAAAAATTGGTTGCCGGTCCAGGAGTCTATATTTGTGATGAATGTATAGAACTCTGTAATGAAATTGTAGAAGAAGAATTAGATGAGGAACTGGATCTTGAATTTGAGAGTGTTCCAAAACCTAAAGAAATAAAAAGATATTTAGATGAGTATGTAATTGGACAGGAAAGAGCTAAAAAATCACTTTCTGTAGCAGTTTATAATCATTATAAAAGAGTTAATTCTAATATGATGGTTGATGATGTAGAGCTGCAGAAAAGTAATATTATGATGGTTGGACCTACCGGTTGTGGTAAAACACTAATGGCTCAAACTCTGGCCAAGATAATAGATGTACCAATTGCAATAACTGATGCCACTTCTTTAACAGAAGCTGGTTATGTAGGAGAAGATGTAGAAAATATCCTGCTTAAGTTAATTCAGGCTGCTGATTATGATGTAGAAAAAGCAGAAAAAGGTATAATCTATGTTGATGAAATTGATAAAATTGCTCGCAAATCTGAAAATACATCTATTACCAGAGATGTATCTGGAGAGGGAGTTCAGCAGGCACTGCTTAAAATTATAGAAGGTACAGTTGCCAGTGTTCCACCCCAGGGTGGACGTAAACATCCTCATCAGGAATTTATTCAGATAGATACAACCAATATTCTCTTTATTGCTGGTGGAGCTTTTGATGGCCTGGAGAAATTAATTGACTCCCGCATCAGCGAAAAAGTAATGGGTTTTGGCGCTGATATCAAAACCAAAGAAGAAAATAAAAATATTGGAGATACTCTAAAGCATATTCAACCTCAGGATTTACTGCACTATGGTTTAATCCCTGAATTTATTGGTAGAATGCCGGTTCAGGTCACTTTAGATCAGCTTGAGGAAGAAGATATGGTTCGAATTATGAAGGAACCACGTAATGCTTTAGTAAAGCAGTATGAGAAGTTCTTTGCGATGGATGATATTGAGTTAGAATTTACAGATGACGCTCTGATAGCAATTGCTTCTAAGGCCTTAGAGCGGGATACAGGAGCTCGCGGCTTAAGATCAGTTGTAGAAAATACTGTTTTAGATATTATGTATGAACTGCCGTCAAGACCTGAAATTAAAAAGTGTATTATTACTAAGGAAGTTATAGAAGAAAATGCTGATCCAATTCTGGAAATTGAAGATGAACTACTGGAAGAGGAAGAAAGCGCCTAACAGCTAAAAGATTAAATAAAAGAAATTGTTTGAGATAGTTTAAGCTGTGAGAAGTTTTAGAGATAATATTACTCCTAAAGAGTGAGTGGTATTATCTCTTTCGTTTTTTTGCATAATATAGAAGGGGAAAGTTAATTGACCCCGAATTATAAAAATAGAATAAATTAAAAGTGATTAATTACTTAAATATAATAGATAGAGGTGAAAATTAATGGCTGAAAAAAATGAAATAAAAGAGATATTGGAGCTCCCTTTACTGGCATCGCGTGGGGTAATTGTTTTTCCACATATGGTAATTCCTCTTTTAGTGGGTAGGGATAAATCTGTTGCTGCTCTGGAGGAAGCTATGATGGAGGAAAAGAAAATTATTATAGCTGCCCAGAAGGATGAGGCGGTAGAAGAACCTGACATTGATGATATATATAGCTTTGGTACAATAGCAGAAGTTAAGCAGCTGGTTAAACTTCCTAATGGAATGATTAAAGTTGTTGTAGAAGGTTTAGAAAGAGCTGAGGTTATTGACTATCTTGATACAGAAGAATATTTTCTGGTAGAAGCAGCAAGCCGACCAGAAGAAAAAATTGAAGTTACTACAGATGTTAAGGCCTTAATGAGAACAGTGGTTAAAGAATTTGAGGAGTACATTAAATATAACCGCAACTTGCCTGCTGAAACGATTATGTCAGTCAGTAACATTGATGATCCTGGCCGTCTGGCAGATGTTATTTCTTCCCAGGTTGAGCTGAAGTATAATCAGCTGCAGGAATTACTAGAAGCAACCGATATTATACTCCGTTTAGAAAAAATGCTGAGTCTGCTGCAGGATGAGATTGAAGTTTTAAAAATTGAGCAGGATATCAATAAAAGAGTTAAAAAGAAAGTAGAAAAAAATCAGAAAGAATATTATTTAAGAGAAAAAATGAAGGTTATTCAGGATGAACTTGATGAAGACAAGAGTACAACTGATGAAATAGATGACTATTATGAAAAACTAGAAGAAGCTGATTTACCTGAAAAGGTAGCTGAAAAGGTGGAAGAGGAAATTGAGAAACTTGATCGAACTCCCAATATGTCGCCTGAAGCTACAGTGATACGTAATTATCTGGACTGTATTTTAGATCTTCCCTGGAATAAGGAAAAAGAAGAAGAAATTGATATTAAGAATTCTGAAGAAATTTTAGAAGCAGACCATTATGGACTGAAAGATGTTAAAGAAAGAATTTTAGAATATCTAGCTGTGCGCAAGATGGCACCGGCAAAGAAGAGTCCCATCTTATGTCTGGTCGGAGCACCCGGTGTTGGCAAAACTTCTCTGGGACGTTCAATTGCCAGAGCTTTAGATAGAGATTTTGTCCGTCTCTCCTTAGGTGGAGTTAGAGATGAGGCAGAGATTAGAGGCCACCGTCGGACATATATTGGTTCCCGTCCCGGCAGAATCATTAACGCAATGCGTGATGCCGGCAGCAAAAATCCGGTTTTTCTGCTGGATGAGGTGGATAAAATGAGTTCTGATTTTAGAGGCGATCCTGCTTCTGCACTGCTTGAAGTTCTAGATCCGGAGCAGAATAAGGAGTTTGGTGATCATTATCTGGAAGTTCCATTTGATCTCTCACAGGTTTTATTTGTAACAACTGCTAATGTGGCTCATACAATTCCGGCACCTCTGCTTGATCGAATGGAACTGATTGAGATTCCTGGCTATACAGAGGATGAAAAGCTTAAAATTGCAGAAGGACATCTGCTGCCAAAGATCTATGAAGATCACGGCTTAAAAGAAGATCAGATCAACATTTCTTCCAACGCTATTTTAAAAGTGATTAGGGAATATACCAGAGAAGCTGGAGTAAGAAATCTGGAACGAAAACTTGCTGCCATTACTCGGAAAGTGGCCAGGGAATTTGTAGAAGGAAGAGATCATAAAGCTCTGGTAGCAGTTAACAGTGTGGAAAAACATCTGGGCTTACCTGATTATGAACATCAGGAGAGCAATCTGGAAAACAGAGTTGGAGTTGCAACCGGGCTGGCCTATAATCAGGCTGGAGGAGATATTTTAGATATTGAGGTTGCAGTAGTTCCT
Organism: Halanaerobiales bacterium; assembly: GCA_036172385.1. GTDB lineage: Bacteria > Bacillota > Halanaerobiia > Halanaerobiales > Halanaerobiaceae > Halanaerobium. The sequence continues at coordinate 6,689 of JAXKWB010000068.1, forward strand.
GGAAAAGGAGAGTTAACTCTTACCGGTTCTTTAGGAGATGTAATGAAAGAATCTGCACAGGCAGCCTTAAGTTATGTCCGCTCCAAGCAAAATGAATTAAATTTAAGTGATGGATTTTATAAGAAATATGATATTCATATCCATGTTCCTCAGGGTGCAGTTCCCAAAGATGGACCTTCAGCAGGGATCACAATTGCGATTGCTTTAGCTTCTGCTTTAACTGGACGCAAGGTAAGAGGAGATTATGCAATGACTGGAGAAATTTCTTTAAGAGGAAGAGTACTTCCTATCGGTGGTTTGAAAACTAAAATTCTTGCCGGCCGCAGAGCAGGAATAGAGAACTTTATTTTACCGAAAAAGAACGAAAACAAGTTTAAAGAAATTGAAAAAGAGATTACCAGAGACCTTAATGTTAGTTTTGTCTCCCATATGGATGAGGTAATGGATCTTTTATTATTAGAGGATGAGAATCATGCAGATTAGTAATGCGGAATTTTATACAAGTGTTTTTAAATATGAAGACTGCCCCCGATTACAGCAGCCTGAGGTGGCCTTCAGTGGTCGTTCTAATGTGGGTAAGTCATCTTTAATCAATAGACTTACCAGACAAAAGAAACTGGCTAGAACCAGCAATACACCGGGTAGAACTCAATCTCTAAATTATTATAATATAGAAGATAAATTTTATTTAGTGGATTTACCCGGCTATGGTTTTGCTAATGTACCACAAAAAGTAAAAGATGACTGGGCAGAATTAATTGATACTTATTTAAATTACAGAGAAAATTTAATTGGAGTAGTTCAGATTATTGACTGCCGTCATAAACCAACAAAAGATGATAAAATGATGGTTGAATGGCTTCAGGCCAGTGGTTTGAGCTATCTGATAGTTGCGACTAAAGTGGATAAAATATCAAATAACAAAAAAGCTAAACAAAAAAAATTAATTTACAAAGAATTAAATTTATCAGAGGAAGATAATTTTACTTTCTTTTCTGCTCAGACTGGCGAAGGAAGTAGAGAGGTTTATGAGTATCTTGATTTTTTGATGCAGCTGGCAAAAGATAGGGGCTAAAAATGGAATACAGCTATACCACGTATTTTGCTGAAATCTATGATGATGTAATGAAAAATGTACCTTATAAATACTGGTCCAGGTATTTAAGAGATCTTTTAAAATATTATAAACATCAGCCAGAGTCAGTACTGGAACTTGCTTCCGGAACTTCTAATATGACCTTTAAGTTAATGGAACTGCAGTCTGTAAATAGAATTACTGCGCTGGATTTATCTTCAGCAATGCTGTCAAAGGCGGCAGAAAAATTAGAAACTAAACTGCAGAATTCTCAGGACTTTAGTTATTATACTGCTGGAGAAAATGAAATGAGTTATCAACTGCAGCAGAAGCAGCGGCAGCTGAGTATTAATTTTAAGGCTCAAAATATGACCGATTTTTCTTTTGATAATAAATTTGATTTGGTTGTCTCCTTTTTTGACAGTCTAAATTATTTAACTGATATAGACCAGCTTCAGAATTGTTTTAAGAGTGCTGCAGACTCCCTGAACAGAGACGGATTATTTATCTTTGATATGAATTCAGTTGGTAGAATCAAAACAATCGAAGAAAAGTCGTTTGTAATTGAAGGAGATAGTTATGAGTGTTTCTGGGAAGATGTTGTAAAATCAAAAGAGAATTTATGGCAGGTTAAACTAAAAATCTGTCCTGACAATGATCAGCTGCCCTGTTTTGAGGAAACTCACAGTGAGCGGGGATATAAACTCGAGACTATCTTAAGGCTGCTCAAAAAAAGTGGTTTTAAAGCTGTAGATGTATATAATGCTTTCAGTTTTGCAAAAGGTAAAAACAATTCGGACCGGCTTTATTTTGCGGCAGCCAAAAAGAAGGATAGACTGCAGAATAACCAGGGTCGATTAAAAAAAATATATTATGGGACCAAAAATAGAATTGACTATTTTTTAGTTAGCTTAAAATATTTATTTTAGTATAACTTAAATAATTATTACAGCAAAAATATCATTTAAAGTATAAAAGCAGGAGCTATATAGCTCCTGCTTTTTTTGAATGAATAATAGTTTAATCTGCAATCTATTTTTTAACCACTTTTTGCAGATCCTGATCTTTATTTTTGGGTCTGCTCCAGATTTTATTTTTAAGCCACGGTAAGACATAATAGTCTAAACCAAAAGAACGTCCTGAACCAATTAAAGTGATTGAGGCAAATAAAAACCAGAATAGTGGACTAAAGTGTCCGGGCCATTCACTGGACCAGTGTGCATACTGACCTGCCAGTAAAAAGTTAACCGAAAATCCAACAGAACCCAGTGCACCCAGAGTTGCAAATAATCCCAGGACTAAGGAAAAACCGATTCCTATCATACTAAGGGTTACTACAATCTGGAAGAAGAGAGGAAACTTAAAGATAATGGCTTCATTTAGCCAGACATACCAGCCCACAGCATACTCACCAATCGGTGATGCTGTTGCTCCCGAAACCAAATAATCTGGACTCCATAACCAGCCATCTCTCACTTTAGTATAACCTTCATAAAGCCACATAATTCCAACAAAAACTCTTAAAAGAACCAACCAGAGTGATCTTGAAGTTTCGCTGACAAAACCAAATAGATTTGGTAGTAAGCCTTTATGAGAAGCCTGTTCTTTCATATATTCAGTAATCAGACTGTATGTTTCTTTTATTCCACCAATTTCAAACCGATAGAACATATTAACAGAATGTTTCATAAACATAGCGGGAATTCCTGTTAAAGAGAGGCCCATTACTTCAGCAACTGCATAGCTGCTTCCAACTGAAACCATTACCCCGTGCAAGTTTGGTTCAAGTTCTTCTTTGGAGCCACCTTTAATTTCAGCTACAACATTTTTAGCTGCACATTCTCCTGTCTGCTGAGCAGATTCGACTAATGCAGGTAAGATCTGATCATCTTTCCAGGGAGCCGCTGCATTATCACCAATAGCATATACATTGGAATAATCTTCTGTCTGCAGATATTCATTTACTTTTATCCGATTTGCACGGTCAGTAGCCAGACCAGAATTTGCAGCAAAGTCAGCTGCCTGTACACCACAGGTCCAGATAATGGTCCGGGCATTAACTTCCACTCCATCATTTAAAATTAATTTATTCTCTTCTATTTTGTCAACAAACTCACCTGTTTTGATATTAACTCCATTGTCTCGCATATAATTCATTGCTTTTTCAACCAGTTCATCACTGAGATTTGGCAGTATTTTATCAAGGCCTTCAAAGTTATAAATTTCTATTTCATCTCGTGGTATATTATATTCTTTGCTGTATTCATCAAGCCATTCAAGTAACTCACCAACCATCTCAACTCCAGTAAAACCTCCACCGGCAACTGCAAAGGACAGCAGTTCCTTTCGTTTAGCTGGATCAGTAGTGATTCTTGCCTCCTGCATACAATTTTCAACATGCTTTTTGATACTATTGGCATCATCCATAGACCATAAAGTAAAGGCATGTTCCCCCACACCTTCAACTCCACAATGACTCGGCTTGCTGCCGGCCCCCATAATTAAATAATCATAGCTATATTGATGACTTTCAGAACTTAAAATCTGATTTTCAAAATCGATATCATTAATCTCATCCTGAACTATATTTACCCGGGTAGAAGAAAAGATTCTCTCCAAATCAATTTCAAGAGCATCTTCTTCAATCCTATTACCTGCCACCTCATGTAATTCTGTTAACAGGGTATGATATGAATTCCTGTCAATGAGAGTAATGGTAGAGTCGGGGTGTTTTTTTAATTTTTTATGTAGAGTCTGGGCAGCAGCTACTCCACCATAACCCGCTCCAAGTATTATAATATTATTACTCAATTTTTTTACCTCCCTTAATTTATTTTCCCTAATTTTTATTAGAATTATCTTGTCATGACCGATTATATTAAGATTATTTATAAATTCACATGCTTTAAAATAACAGTCATGAGTTATTTTTTTCACACTATTATTATAGCATAATATAAATAAATTGCAAATCTCTTAGTGAAATACTCAGGTTATTTTTGCAATTTCAAGTATTTATGATAAAATGTAAGTGATTTACCCGAGATTTTCAGCTTATTTTTTAGTATTTTGTGTAAAAATTAATTAATTGTAGAATAAATTTTATCAAATAGGAAGTGGTAATTTGTTTAAGAACAAAAAGTTAATTCTGATTACAATACTTGCAGTATTCTTATTTATTTTAACCGCCTGTGGAAATAAAGCAGAGGAACTGCCTCAGGCAAAAGAGACTGCGTTTTTAATGGATACCTTAGTTCAAATGCAGGCCCATGGAGAAAATGCAGAAACTGCGGTTGAAGAAAGTATGGAAAGAATTAGAGAAATTGAAGATCTGATGAGTAAAACTATTAAATCTAGCGATATTTATAAATTGAATCATAATCCTCAAACAAAAATACAGGTTTCTCAGGCAAGTATGGCTGTTTTAAAAAAGGCATTAGAATATGCTGAAATGACAGATGGGAGTTTTGATCCAACAGTTGGAGCTCTGGTTAAATTATGGGGTATCGGAACTGAAGATGCCGCTGTCCCTTCTCAATCTGAAATTAAAAAGGCTTTATCAAATACAGGCTATCAGTATTTAAAG
>JAXKWB010000069.1:0-5135 GCA_036172385.1 Halanaerobiales bacterium
TATCTATAGTCTTTTTGATATTAACACTTTTGATATTGGCTTTATCAAAAAGATCACCTGCAATAGCCAGCAAGTTAACATTTCTCTGATTTCCCGCTTTAATTACATTTTCTAAAGCCTGATAGCGAGACTCTTCCAGCTCACTGCTGATCTGAGGATATTGATTGAATTTCATTCCCAGGTGTACATCACCTGTATGCATAATTTTTAGGCTCATTCTAATCCTCCTCAATTATTTCTTATGTTTTTAATTATTCTTTAAAACCAGTATGAACATGACTGCAGTCACAAAATGGTTTATTATCTGACTCACCACATCTGCAGAGAGCTAGAGTGTTTCTCGGCTCATATGTTTTCCCATCTGCGCCTTCAATTTTTATATTACCTTTAACAATGATGGCAGAACTGACATCTTTTTCTGGGTCCTGCAGAATTTCTACTGCTGGCTTAAATTCTTTTTCCAATTTTCTACCTTCTTTAGAAACTGCAGTTAATCTTCCTGCCAGACATTCTTCGGCTGATTTAATTGCCAGTTTTCTTTCTTCCTGCTTATCAGATCTTTCAATCAAATCCCAGGTCTTTCCCTTTTCGGTATGACAAAAACGAAGAAATGCACAGCGGTGATCATCCATTAAATCAATTTTTCTACCTGCTAATAGATCTGCCCGGGTGGCATATTTCAGTTTAGATGCAGTTTCTCTGCCGTCAAAATCTATCTGCTCATGATAACCATCACAGAAAGGTGGTGTTGTAGACTTTCCACAGCGGCAGAGCGAATAAACTTCTTTTTGCGGTAGTTTGCGTCCCTCTCTATATTCATAATGTTTACCCACAGGAGTAATAATTTTTTCTGTTAAAGGTACAGAACCAAATACACAATAAGGACCATTTTTAATTATTTTTATTTTAATTTTATTTTTGTCGGTAATTTTAGACACCTCAAATCTAAAAATCTAAAAATTTATTTCTTGATCAAATTTTTCACAATCCAGATTATTACAGCGAGCAGATTCCACCTTGTAGGCAGCGATTTTTTGCGAATAATCTAGATCATAATCCAGCCTCTGTCCACAGCTATCACAATTTAACTTTTTTCTCATTTCATTTAAATAATCTAGATGGGAGACCAGGTTTTTTAAATAATCTGATAATGTTCTAATTAAATCTTCAGAGAACAAATTAAGACTTTCAAAGTCTACCTCAATTGAATAATGAGCAAATATTTCGAGCAGAGAATAATCTTTCATCTCTAGCTCAGGCTTTAATTCTAAATCTGATCTTTTAGACTCAGCCTGAGGAATAATTGGATCCAGTTCAATTTTTTTATTCTTTTCCAAAGCCTTTTTTGTTAACTGATCGATTAATTGATAGTGAAATTTTTCAAATAAATTATTAATGCTTTCCTGACTTTCATCTGCTGCTTCCCTGATAAAATTAAGCAGAATATTATTTAAAATATAATCATCTCTTGTCTGTAAATAAATCAAATAATTATCAAAATCTATTTTTCCTATTTTGATCTGTTCATTTATTTTAGTTCTAATTTCAGCTGGAATATCAAACCAGAAGTCAGCAGTTTTTTGATCAATGCTTTCAATTTGTCCATCCGCAAACTGAAGTAATTTTTTATAATAATCATTTTCAGGATAAGACTCAATAGGATCTAAGTCCCAGTATTTCAATATTAGTTCTGCAGTTAAATCCTGATCTATATTATCGTTTACCCAAAAAACTGATTCAGAAAAAATATCATTTTTTAACATATTTATTATTTCCTGATCAATCTCTCTATCATTAGTTTTAAATAAAATTAAAGAATCAATAAAATCCTTTAAACTTGATAAATCATAGGCATAATTAAAATTAGATATAAACATCTTTTTACTGCTTAACTTCCAGCTTTCTGTTCCTTCTAAAAAATTAATTTTTAATTTTTGACCTACCTGAGAACTAATAAGATGCTGCACATCTGGGTCGGTATCTTCCAGCTGGTAATCAACTTTTAAATCATGTTCTTCAGTATCAATTTTATTTTTAATGATCAATATTTTTTTCTCAATTTGGTCTCTTTTTACAGTGCAGAGCATTGCTTTATTCATAAAATCCCCCTATTGTTTTATTCTGTCACGTCAAATTTAATTAGCTGTAATTCAAATTTTTATTTTTTTAATTGCTGGCATTATAAAATATTAGTGTAAATTTCCTTTCCGGTTAACCACATCATAGGCAAATAGGGCATAGCCAATTTCTGCAGTTGTAAATTTAGATTGATCAGCCATTTCTCTAACAATTTCAATTATTTTTAGATAGTCCTCAGGTTTAAAACTCTCTTTTTCTTTTCCAAAATACTCAAGATTATAGAGGGTAGCCCAGACTCTAGTGTCAATTACACAGTGAGTTTTAGAATCTAAAGCAGTTAAAATAGCAGATCCGGTAGGAGTCCCAATTCCCATTAAACTATTATATAATGCCAGGCGGCAGAAGTCATCATCAAGCTGATAGGCAGCCTCCGTTACTTTTTCGACTCTGCTGGCAGGGTTCTTTTTTACATGGTAAGAACTGCGGGTAGAATTTAGATGAGCCAGCTGATACAATTCTTTTTTTGTTAAGTATCCTTTTTTATGATACTTATCTCCAATTTTCATTAATTCTTCTGGATAAAGTCCTGTTGTCTGATCATATTCATTTAGATATTTTTCAAAATCTATTATTTTAATTTAAATCACCCTAAATTATTAATTTGTATAAATAATTATACCACAAATTGCTGTTCAGTGAAAAATAAAATCCCCATAAAATGGTTAGAGCAAAAACCGCAGATTAAATATTTTCTGCCGCGGTTTTAAGATACTTATTCAAATTTTCTAGCAGCTGCTACAATTATAATACCGTAGATAATCCCTGCTATAAATGAAATTAGATCTGTCATTCCTGTTGAAAGATAAAAAGCAAGTGAAACAATTAAACCCAGAAATCCGCCTCTAATTAAGCCATTAACTCCCGGTTTCATATTAGTTAATCCAATTAAAACTCCCATAATTAGCCTGTTATACCAGAGAGCAAATAAATAAAGACCATTGCCGCTGTAGCCCATTCTAATTCCTCCACCAATAATACAGATAACTCCCAGCAGCGCTCCAGTAATAATTGAAACCTTTAATTTTTTATCTAGCATAAGTTTTTCCTCCCCAGATGATTAAAATTTAAGTCTTCCAGCTTGTACCCCTCCTGCTCCTGATAAGTTTTTGACATTTTTGAGCTTTATCTGATAAACTTGATTAAATGGTTAATAATTATCTAAATAAGGAGCTGTTATTATGAGTTTAAAACAAAAAACTATGGAATTAAAAAATTGGGCTGTTGTTGGTGCTACAACAAAAGAAAACAGATTTGGTTATAAAATTCCTAAAAAACTAAAAGAAAATGATTATACTGTTTATCCAGTTAATCCTAAATTTGAAGAAGTCGCTGGACTTAAATGCTATGATAATCTTAGTTCTATAGACAATCAAATTGATGTTGTTGACCTGGTAGTTAATCCTGAACTCGGTATTAAAATAATGGAAGAAGTTAATAAACTGGGAATAAAATATGTCTGGCTGCAGCCCGGTACCAGAAGTCAAGAAATTAGAGACTTTGCTGCAAAAAATGACATAGAATTAGTTGAAGACTGTATTTATGCCAGTTTATAAATTAGAACTACCGGCCCCTCCATCAACAACAATAGAACTGCCATTGATGTAATTAGACTTTGGTGAAGATAAAAAGACAATTAAATTACCAAGATTTTCAGGTGTACCTATTTTCTTTAAGGGTACACTTTTACTTTTAGCAGCTAATCCTTCCTGGTAACTATCAAATTCTCCTTTTTCAACCTGAATATTAATTAGATCTTCTATTCTGGCTGTTTCATGAGATCCGGGTAAAACCGCATTAACTCTAATCGCGGGAGCTAATTCTTTTGATAATGTTTTCATTAAACCAATAACTGTCATCCTGACTGAATTGGAGAGGACAAGGTTATCAACTGCTTCTTTAACACTAATTGAAGTTATATTTACTATTGTTCCTCCACCATCTGCTTTTAAATAATCCAGAGACTCTTTAACAAGCCTGACTACACTCATCACCAGCAGATCATAGGAATTATACCAGTCAGCTTCTGTAGTCTCTACAAAACTTTTTGCTGGTGGTCCTCCTGCAGAAGTAACTAGATGATCCAACCTACCAAAGTTATCAACTGCAGTTTTGACAAGTTTTTCAAGATCTTCTTTTTTAGTTATATCTCCCTGAGAGGAAATAACTCTTCCACCTTTTAACTCATTTAGTTCCTTTAAAGCCTGATCCAATTTCTGCCTATCTCGGCCATTAATAACAACATTAACTCCTTCTTTAACAAGGGCTTCTGCTGCAGATTTTCCAAGTCCACTGCTGGAAGCAGTTACTATTGCAGAATTACCTTTGATATTTAAATCCATAATATCATCCCTTCCGGTTGAATTATATAAAATTTAAACTGGAGAAGTAAAAGAACACGGTAAATCAACAGAACATTTTCCACAGACATCTGTTAATTCTGATTCCAGATGTAGTTCATCATTTTCTAAAAGCAGATCATAACACTGATGCCGGTCAAATGAATCAATCTGCAGAGCACCATTAACACAGCGGCCCACACATTTGCGGCATTTAAAACCGGCTTTATTTAAACATCTTTCTTTCTCGGTTCGCTCTGATGCTTCTATTTTTAAGTCAGTAATTAGAGTTCCGACACGACCGGCACAACCCATTTCTGTTATCAACAGATTGTTAGTACCAAAAGTTCCCAGACCAGCTATATAGGCAGCATGTCGGTGGGACCAGTCACTGAGCAGCCTTTTTTTATCAAAATTATTGGTTGCAGCAATCAGACCAGCCTGATAACCTCTTTTTGCCAGTTCTTTTTTTAAATACTGGTTTAAATCTGCTATCAGCTGATTTGTCTCTATATAAGCTTTTGCCCACTGGTGAGAGCTGTATTTTCCTTCAATATTAGAATTAGCTATCTCATTGGAAAAAGGCAGAAAATAAGAAATTACTGTTTTAGCCCCAGTTAATATATCTTCAGGCAGAAGATGAGTTTCCGAAACTGCATC
>JAXKWB010000070.1:0-15021 GCA_036172385.1 Halanaerobiales bacterium
AACTTGTTAGAGCAATATATGGAGCTGATTTAAAAGACAAAGGTGAAATAAAAATTTCTGGAGATAAAGTTGAAATTAAGTCACCGAGAGATAGTATTGAAAATGGTATCGGTTTATTACCAGAGGACAGAAAACAGCAGGGTTTAGTACTGGAACAGCCTGTGAAAAGCAATATCACACTTGCTCGTTTAGAAGAATTAATTGATAACTATTTAATTAATCAGAATAAAGAGGAGAAGAAAGTTAATAAGTATGTTGATGATTTAAATATTAAAACTCCATCTATTGAGACTCTTGCTATAAGTCTGAGCGGTGGAAATCAACAAAAGGTTGTTTTAGCAAAATGGTTATTTACTGATAGCAATATTTTAATATTTGATGAACCAACAAGAGGAATTGATGTTGGAGCAAAATTTGAAATTTACCTTTTAATGAATAAGCTGACTGAGTTAGGGAAATCGATTATCATGATATCTTCAGACATGCCTGAAATTATAGGGATGAGTGATCGAGTACTTGTAATTCATCAGGGAGAAATAACAGGAGAGTTTGATAAAGAAGAATTAACTCAAGAAAAGATTATGCAGAGTGCTGCCGGGGAGGTTAAAAACTAATGAACGAAAAAAATAATTTATTAAGTAAAATAAATAATAGCTATTATAAGCCAGAAATTTATGCCAGTTTAGGTCTTTTAATATTAGTAATAACTTTAAGTTTTGCAAGTCCATATTTTTTTACAGCAAGAAATTTGATTAATATTGCAAGACAGGTATCATTATATGCAATTGTTGCATCAGGTATGACTTTTGTTATTTTAACTGGGGGAATAGATCTTTCAGTTGGTTCTGTAGTTGCTATAACTGGAACTATAACAGCAGGAATGATTGAAAGTGGTCTTTCTGTTCCAGTCTCATTACTTATTGGTATTATTATAGGTATTGCATTTGGATTGTTTAATGGTTTAATTATCGCTAATACAAGAATTCCAGCAATTATAGTGACTCTTGCTACAATGACTATTGCCCGGGGTAGTGCTCTATTATATTCCAACGGTTATCCAATTTCTGGTATGCCGTCAAGTTATACCAATTTAGGACGAGGATATATTGGACCTCTTCCAATACCTGTTTATGTAATGGTCATAATTTTTGTGATTATGTATATTGTTTTAAATAAAAGTAGATTTGGAAGATATGTTTATGCTCTAGGTGGTAATGAAGAAACAGTACGATTATCAGGAATAAGTGTTAAAAAATTAAAAATGAAAGTTTATATGCTGACAGGTTTAATGGCCGGTATAAGTGGCTTGCTCTTATCTTCTCGTCTTGGTTCAGGGCAGCCTCTTGCTGGAGATGGCTGGGAACTTGATGTTATCGCTGCTGTTGTAGTTGGGGGTACAGATATTGCTGGTGGTCGGGGTACAATAATTGGAACTTTAATTGGAGCCTTTATAATTGGTATTTTAAACAATGGTCTTAATTTACTAAATGTTTCTCCATATTTACAGTTAGTAGTTAGAGGATTTGTAATTATATTTGCAGTATTTGTACGTGCGGGTCGGGTTAAGAAGAAATAAAAAGGAGCTGTAATTCATGAAAAAAGAAATTTATGAACAGGCAAGAGAAAAAACTATTGACTATTTCAAAAAAGCGTGTATTGTTTTAACTGATCAAGAAAAGGAAAATTTAGAAATAGCTGATTTTGGACTGGGAAGACTGGATGAGATAGGGCTAGAAATAGTTACTTATATTAATACTGATCGAGTTTGTGCAAAAGAATTAGTCCTTTTTCCTGAGCAGACATGTCCTGAACATCGGCATCCTGAGGTAGAAGGAGAAGCGGGAAAAGAAGAAACTTTTAGATGCCGCTGGGGTAAAGTTTTTCTATATGTAGAAGGAGAACCTACAAAAAATAGAAATGCTGATATACCTGAAGGAAATGAAGATTATTATACTGTCTGGCATGAAATAGTTTTAAATCCAGGTGAACAATATACACTGGAACCTGACACTCTCCACTGGTTTCAAGCAGGAAAAGATGGAGCAGTAGTTTCAGAATTCTCAACTACAAGTACAGATGAAAACGATATTTTTACAAATCCAAATATAAATAGAGTACCTGAAGTTGAATAAATTTATTTGAGGTGAAAAAAATGCTAAAAATAGCCTGTCTAGGTATTTTAGTAGCGGATATAATTGCAAATACTATTGAAAAGATGCCTGAAAAAGGAAAATTAGAACTCGCAGATAATATATCACTTTATACAGGAGGATGTGCAACAAACACAAGCATAGCATTATCAAAATTAGGCTATGAGCCCTATGTTATCGGTAAAGTCGGTAATGATTATCTGGGGGATTTTGTTTTAAAAAATCTTAAAGAAAATGGTATTGTGAGTACTGGAATTAAAAGAGAAAATCATACCTCAGCAACTATGGTTTTTGTGGATAAAAGTGGAGAAAGGAGTTTTATTCATAGTACAGGTGCAAATTCTACTATTAGAAACTCCGAAATTGACTGGGAGCAATTAGCTAAGTATGATATTGTTCATATCGCCGGGACTTTTTTGATGCCTGGTTTTGATGGTTTAGAGACAGCCAGATTTTTAAAAAAGGCAAAAAGTCTGGGGTTGATTACAACCCTGGATACTGCCTGGGATTCTAAAGGGGAATGGTTAAAGATATTAAAAGAATCTCTGCCTTATATTGATTATTTTTTACCCAGTTATGAGGAAGCAGTTGAATTATCAAACTTTAGAAAAGAAGAAGAAATAGCTGATTTCTTTTTAGACAAAGGTGTAAAAAATGTTGGAATAAAATTGGGTGATCGTGGTTGTTATTTAGCAAATAAAAATAAAAAGATTAGAGAATGTTCTATCTCAGTTGATGTTAGGGATACTACGGGAGCCGGAGATGCTTGGGCTGCTGGTTTTTTAGCTGGTTTAGCAGAAAAGTGGTCTTTAGAAGAAACATGTCGATTTGCTAATGCTGTTGGTGCATCTGCAGTTCAAGAAATAGGTGCTTCAACCGGTATAAAAAGCAAAAAAGAAACATTAGAGTTGATAAAGGAGGCATAAATATGTCACTAGTGAGTTTAAAAAGTGTTTTAGAGCCCGGGGTCAAGAAGAATTATGCAGTAGGAGCATTTAATGTTACTAACTATTTGCTGTTTGAGTCAGTATTAAAAGCAGCCGAATCAAAAAACAAACCAGTTATAATAAGTATAGCAGAGGTTCACTTTAAATATTTAGATTTAGATAATTTTATTCCTTATATAAAAAACAGAATCAATATTTCTCAAGTGCCTGTGGTGCTTCATCTGGATCATGGACTTAGTTTTGAAACTATAATGAAAGCTATCCACTGGGGTTTTTCTTCGGTTATGATTGATGCTTCTTCTCTATCCTTAGAAAAAAATATTAAATTAACTAAAAAGGTCGTAGAAGCAGCTCATTCTGCCGATGTGAGTGTGGAAGCAGAATTGGGTCATGTTGCTGGTGGAGAAGGAGATATAAAAAATGGTACAGAAGTTGATAAAAATACTTATACTAAGGTTGAAGATGCAAATTATTTTGTTCAAGAAACGGGAATTGATGCCTTAGCTGTAGCAGTTGGAACAGTTCATGGATTATATAAAGGAAAACCTGAGCTTGATCTTAAAAGATTAGCAAAAATAAGAGATGAACTTGAGATACCATTAGTTTTACATGGTGGCTCAGGTCTTACTGATCAGGATTTTACAGATGCAATAAATAATGGAATTAATAAAATTAATTTTTATACAGGTAATTCTTTACTGGGGGTAGAGGCTATTAAAAAACATTTAGAAAAAGAAAATGGAATTACTTCTTTACCTGATTTAACTAGTGCTGCTTTCAACGAAATAAAAATTAATGTAGAAAAATATATTGGACTCTTTGCAAATAATAATCTATAATTATGTAAGTCTAGTTATTTACAGAGGGGAGTATTTAAGATGCAGTCTGAAAGTATATTAATTATTGATGATGATTCAGGATTAAGAAAAAGCTTATCCGCATTTTTAAATAAGAGCGGTTATAATACCAAAACTGCCCCTGGTGGTGAGGCTGGTTTAGAAATAATAAAAAATGAATTAATTGATTTAGTTTTGCTGGATATAAGAATGCCAGGGATGGATGGGATAACCACTCTTAAAAAAATTAAGGAATTAAAACTAGATCTAAATGTAATAATAATTACTGGTTTTGGCAGTATTGAGACTGCAGTTGAAGCTATGAAGAATGGTGCAATAGATTTTATTAAAAAGCCATTTAATCTCAATCAGTTATTAGATAAAATTAATACTGCATTAAAAGTAAAATATCTTATCATAAAAGATCAACAGCCTTCTCAAAAAAGTGGTGAAAGATATAGTTTTCAACAGATTATTGGGAAAAGTAATAAAATGCAGCAAATTTATCAAATGATTGAAAAAATAGCAGATAAGAATGTAACGGTTCTGATTACCGGAGAAAGTGGAGTGGGAAAAGAACTGGTCGCCAGAGCTATTCATAACACAAGTCCCAGAAACAATAAACCTTTCATTAAAGTTAATTGTGCTGCTTTACCACAACAGCTATTAGAGTCTGAATTATTTGGTCACGAAAAAGGTTCTTTTACAGGGGCGGTCAAGCAGAAAAAAGGAATGTTTGAGCTTGCTGATCAGGGAACGATTTTATTAGATGAAATTGGAGATATGAGTCTAGTAACCCAGGCTAAAATATTAAGAGTACTGCAGGAACATAAGTTTCAGCGGGTGGGTGGCGAAAAAACGATTGAAGTTGATGTCAGAATTATTGCTTCTACAAATGTCAATCTGCAGGAGGCTATTAATTCTAACAAATTTAGAGAAGATTTATATTACCGGTTAAATGTTGTCAGGTTAAATATATCTTCTTTAAAAAACAGGCGAGAAGATATTCCTCTTTTAACAAATAGTTTTATCAAAGAATACAATAAAAAACATAATAAAAACATTAGGGGAGTTACTCCTGGTGCAATGAGATTATTAATGACCTATGATTGGCCGGGTAATGTTAGACAACTGAGAAATGTCTGTGAACAGGCAGTTGTTTTAACAGATGATAATATTATCACGAGTGATGATCTACCAGGGGAGATTAGAGATAGTGCGTTCACTTTTGAAGACACAAATAACCAGTCTTTAAAAGATATCACTAAAAATTTAACTTCTGAAATAGAAAAAAAGATTATTGAAGAAACCTTAGAAGAAAATGAAGGCAATAGAAATAGTACAGCAGCTCAATTAGGTATTACTGTTAGAACTCTGTATAATAAAATTAAAGAATATAATATAAAAGGCTAAGGGTGATTATAATGAAGTTAAAAAATAAATTTATAACCTTTACTCTTTTCCTTGTTATTGTAGCAATTACTTTGACTGGTTTATTAGTTTTAAATAATGTTGAAAAACAAAATATAAATGAAGCTGATTTAAAGATTAGTGATACTTTAACAGGTGTAAAAAGAGATCTGGAACAATTGAAATCAGAATATGAAGAAAAAGTTAATGCTTTTGCAAGTGCTGAACGGATAGCTTTACCAACCTATATCCTGGAAAAATATAAAAATTATGATTATTTTACCCCTTCTGTAATTAACGAATTAAAGGATTCAATACTCGAAAGCACCTTATTGTTTAATCTGGCCCTAGATTTTGATGAGGCACAGGTCAGGAGTCTCAATCGCGAGCTAATTGTTGCAGTAGAAGGCCAGAGACAAATTAGTGAAAGTTTAGTCTTAAATAAGGAAAATAGTTATCAAATCAATAAAGAATCTGTTATGTTCTTAAAAGATGGTAATAAACTATTATTGCAGGCACAGGCACCTATAATGTGGAAAGATAAGGAAGTAGCTTCTCTACTTTTGAAAAAATATATAGATGAAAGCTATTTGATTTCACTCCAGAAAGCTCAGGGAATAAATATTAGTATTAGTGCTGATAACAATGTTCTGGTAAGTACAATGGGCCAGAGTTTACCTGATGCTGTTTATCGCGATAATATTTTCGAAGGTATAATAAGAGATGTTGAGGTGCAGGGAGAAAAATATAGTTTTGGATATTATGATCTGAATATAGAAAATGTTGATAGATCTTCAGTAATTGTTGGACTTCCAATGAGCGCAACAGCAGAAAAATTATCTCAAACTCGAGAAGATTTTATTTTAGCTCTAATAATTAGTATTTTATTGGTAGCTATTCTGGTTAATATTTATGCCAGAAAATTAATCAGGCCTGTTGAAGATATCATTGCAGCCACTGATGAGCTTAAAGAAGGAAATTTGAAAAATAAAATTAATTATCAAAGCAATGACGAACTCGGTAAGCTGGTTAATAAATTTAATAATATGGCTGATTCTCTTCAGGAATATCGTGATAATTTATTTGAGTTAAAAGAATTTCAGGAAAATATTTTAGAGAGTATTAAGGAAGCTATGGTAGTTATTGACAGAAAGAATAAAGTACAGACTATTAATGCTGCAATGGAACAGTATTTGAACAAAGATAGAAAATTTTATTTAGAAAAAGAAATTAATGAGATGGATATTTTTGAAAATTTAAATTTATCTTTCTGGGAGACTATAAAATCTGATCAAAAGTATACTGTAAAGGAATATTCTTTTAGTACTAAAAATAAAAATCATATCTTTAATCTTAAGATTTATCCTTTAAATAATAATTATAAACTAACTGGAGCTGTAATAATACTGGAAGAAATCACCCAGAAAGTAGAACTCGAAAAACAACTTTTATTAAATGATAAATTAAGCTCTATCGGCCGCTTTACTGCAGGGATTGCTCATGAAATTAATAATCCATTAGGAACTATTTCAAACTTTGTTGAAACTATACTTTTTGATGAAGAGGATCAAAAAAAAATAGAATATCTAAAAAGTATTCGATCTGAAGCAGAAAGAATTTCCTCTATTGTAAATGGATTATTGAACTTTTCCAGACAATCTAAATCAGAATTTGGTTTAGTTGATATTCGGGAAGTAATTGAATTATCATTGAAAATTTGTCATTATCAAAAAAATTATAAGGAATTTAAGATCGTGAAGGAGTATCCTGAAGATAACACATATATAATGGGTAATTTTAACCAGATTCAGCAGGTGTTTATTAATATAATAACAAATGCCTTTCAATCAATGGAAAAAGGAGATAAGTTAAATATTTTAGTAAGAGTAACTGCAGAACAGAATTTGTTAAAAATTATATTTAAAGATAATGGAAGTGGAATAGAGTCTCAATACTTACAAAAAATATTTGATCCTTTTTTTACAACCCGGGAAGAGGGTAAAGGTGTGGGTCTTGGTCTTTCGATTAGTTATGGAATAATTAAAAATCATGGTGGAGATATAACTGTAGAAAGTGAAGCTGGAAAAGGAAGTACTTTTGTTGTATCACTACCAATTTATAAGTATAAAGAAAATATTTAATTTTAAAAAGCTTATCCAATTGGATAAGCTTTTTAAAATAATAAGAATGTACAAATCAATATAACTTGTTCAATTCTCTAAATGAAGCAGCCAGTTCCTCAGGAATATCACTGGAAGTTATTACCTTGTCGATTTCTTCGATTGATGCAAACTGCGAAAGCCCAACCTCATTGATTGCTGTGACCTTACCCAGGATATATATTTCTTCAGATTTTTTTACCATATTTTGTTTAGTTTCACTTTCCAGTTCATTTACTTCGGTAGCTCCATGTTTAACAGAAACTCCTTTGCAGGATAAAAAAGCTTTATTAGCATTATAGTTTTTAATATTTGTATTAGTTAAAGGACCAACAAAAGAGAGAGAATTTCGCCTTAACATGCCTCCGGTAGAAATTACAGTAATAGCTTCATTTTTAGAAAGCTCGGTGACAATTGTATTAGAATTAGTGATTACAGTGATATTCTGCAGCTCAAGTATTTCCTCTGCCAGATAAAAAGCACTCGTGCTTGCATCCAGAAAAACAGTGTCTCCATCTTTAATTAAAGAAGCAGCTTTTTTCGCTATTTCTTTTTTTTCTTTTTTATTTTTATCTTTTCGAATATTAAAGGACAACTCCTGATGATTATCTACTGCTACAGCACCTCCATGAGTTCTTTTTAAAACTCCCTGCTGTTCAAGCTTATCTAAATCAGATCTAATTGTTTCAGTTGTCACATCAAGTGTTTCGCTCAATTCATTGACCTTGACTATATTATCCTGATTTATTAATTCTATAATTTTTTGTCTTCTTTCTTCGGCTAACATATTAATAACCCCTTTATTTGCTTTTTTTAATTATAACATAAAAACCAAAAAAATAAAATAATTAAGATCTGCTTTAAAGATGATCAGGTAATATTTTGAGAAAAGATTGACAAATTTCTGCTTTTGTAATAAAATAAAAATATAACAAAGTAAAAACAGATAAACCAAAGGGGTGAGTTATTTGGAAAGAGCTGCTTTAGCTGTCGACATAGGTGCTTCAAGCGGCAGAGTTTTGCTGGGTGAACTTAAAAACAAAAAAATAGAGCTGGAAGAAATTCATCGTTTTGAAAATAGAATTATTAAACAGAAAAATTCTAATAATCAGCAGGAAGATTGCTGGGATGTTAACCATTTATTTAATCAGATTATTAAAGGTTTAAAAAAAGCTGCAGCCCAAAATATAGAGGCAGCAAGTGTTGGTATTGATACCTGGGCAGTAGATTTTGTGCTTTTAGATAAAGAAGACAACAGGCTGGGAAATGCTGTTTCTTATCGTTCTCACCGGACTGATGGATTAATGGACCAGGTATTTGAAAAGATAACAAGGGAAGAAATATATAAGCGGACAGGAATTCAATTTTTACAGTTTAATACAATTTATCAGTTATATTATTTAGCAGAAAACGAAAAAGAACTGCTTGCTCAGGCAGAAGATTTTTTGATGATTCCAGATTATCTAAATTTTCTTTTGAGTGGGATCAAGGCAAACGAATATACTAATGCTACCAGTACTCAGCTCTTTAATATTGAGAATAAGGACTGGGATCATAAACTGCTGGAAAAGTTAAAAATACCGGAAAATATTTTTCATAAACCTCTAGAGCCAGGAACTAAACTGGGGCAATTAAAAAAATCAGTGGCAGCAAAAACTTCTTTTAGTGATTTAGAAGTGATTGTTCCTGCTGCTCATGATACCGCATCTGCTGTGGCAGCAGTTCCAGCTGTTGATGATGATTTTGCCTATTTGAGTTCAGGTACCTGGTCCCTGATGGGGATTGAGTCAGATCAGGCTATAGTAAATAAAAAAGCTTTAGCATATAACTTTACCAATGAAGGTGGAGTTAATGATAGCTTTAGATTTTTAAAAAATATTATGGGCTTATGGTTGATTCAGGAAGTCAAAAGAGAGCTGGATGATAAGTACAGCCACGCTCAGCTGGTTGAATTGGCTGAAGAAGCTGCAGCTTTTAAATTTATAATTGACCCCAATGATGATCGCTTTTTAAATCCCGAAAGCATGATAGAAGCGATTAAGTCATTCTGTCAGGAGACAGGACAGAACAGGCCGGAGACTGTTGGCGAAATAGCACGGGCGATTTTTGAGAGTCTTGCTTTTGAATATAAATTGGTAATTGAGCAGTTAGAAGAAGTTTCGCAAAAAGAAATCAATAAACTACATATTATTGGTGGAGGAGTACAGAATGAATTTTTAAATCAGATGATTGCTGATCTAACTGGACTGGAAGTTTATGCTGGCCCGGTAGAAGCTACTGCTATCGGTAATCTGTTAATTCAGTTTAAAGCTAATAATTGGATTTCTGATCTGCAGACAGGCAGAAAGATTATTAAAGATTCATTCGAAATAAAAAAATATAGGGCTCAAGAGCAGGCTGCTGAAGTGAGTGAGGCCTGGAAAAGATTTAAAAAAATTAAAAGTAAAAATGGAGGTAATTAATTATGGTAAAAAAGAGTTCAGTCGAAAAGGCATATCAGCTTGCAGAGGAGCGGTATGCAGAACTTGGAATTAATACTGATCAAATTATTGAAAAAATGGACAATCTGACAATTTCTATGCCCTGCTGGCAGGGTGATGATATTAATGGTTTTGAAAAAAGTGAGCATGCACTATCAGGTGGAATTGATGTCACTGGTAATTATCCCGGTAAAGCCAGAAATATCTCGGAATTAAGAAATGATATGGAAAAAGCTTTATCCTTAATCCCGGGTCAGCATAGAGTTAACCTGCATGCAATTTATTTAGACACCGATCAGGCAGTAGACAGAGATGAGATCAAGCCTGAACATTTTGCCGGCTGGGTTGACTGGGCTAAAGAAAATGGACTGGGACTGGATTTTAATCCAACCTGTTTTTCTCATCCTAAAAGTGATGATGGGTTTACCTTAAGTCATCCCGATCAGGAAGTTAGAGAATTCTGGATTGAGCACTGTAAAGCCTCCCGTAAAATTGGAGAGTACTTTGGTAAAGAGCTGAATGATACAGCTGTCACAAATATCTGGATTCCAGATGGTTACAAGGACATGCCGGTTGATCGACTTGCTCCACGTCAGCGTTTAAAAGATTCTCTGGATAAAATTTTCAAGCAGGATATTGACAGTCAGTATAATCTTGATGCAGTCGAGAGTAAGCTTTTTGGAATCGGTTCAGAATCATATGTTACAGGTTCCTACGATTTTTATTTAAGTTATGCTCTCCAGAATGAAAAATTACTCTGTCTGGATACAGGTCATTTCCACCCTACAGAAGATGTTTACGATAAAATTTCTACTTCCTTATTATATCTGGACGAGATTTTGCTGCACATAACCAGATCAGTCAGATGGGACAGTGATCATGTTGTTGCCTTTGATGATAAGTTAAATAAAGTGGTAGAAGAAATTATCCGCAATGACTTTTTAGATAGAGTTCATGTTGGACTTGATTTCTTTGATGCCAGTATTAACAGAACTGCAGCCTGGGTAATTGGGATGCGCAATACACAGAAGGCATTTTTAAAAGCAATGCTGGAACCGACAGCTCAATTAAAAGAATTCGAAAACGAGGGTGACTTTACTTCCCGTCTGGCCTTAATGGAAGAATATAAGACTTATCCCTTTAATGCAGTCTGGGATTATTACTGTCTTCAAAATGAAGTACCTGTTGGTAGTGACTGGCTGGCTGAAATTAAAAAATATGAAGAAAATGTACTTTTACAAAGAGACTAAATTAAATAATTTAGAAATAGGTGATTAAATGTCAAAGGATATTTTAGAAGCAGATTTTTTGAATAAAATGCGCGAAATTATCAATTATATGTGGGAAAAAGGTTGGGATGAGCGTAATGGTGGTAATGTAAGCTATAGATTAACTGAAAAAGAAGCAAAAGATTATGTAGACACTGAAAATATTAAAGAAAAATTCGAGCTGGAAGAAGCAATACCCGGGCTGGCTGGAGAATTTTTTCTGGTCACAGGTTCCGGCAAATATTTTATGAATGTAAGTAAAAAACCAGCAAATAACCTGGGAATAATTCAGATTGACCAGGATGGTAGTGGTTACTCTCTGCACTGGGGATATGAAAATGGTGGTCAGCCAACCAGTGAGTTAGCAGCCCATCTGTTATCACATCAGGCCAGAATGCAGGTGACTGATAATCAAAATCGGGTAGTGATGCATACTCATGCAACTAATTTAATTGCCCTGACCTATGTTTTAGAACTGGATTCAAAAACCTTTACCCGTAAATTATGGGAAATGAGCACAGAATGTCTGGTAGTCTTTCCAGAAGGAGTCGGAATCTTACCCTGGCTGGTCCCGGGAACAGAAAAAATTGGAGAAGAAACTGCTGAGTTAATGAAAAAACATCCAATTGTTATCTGGCCCTTCCACGGAGTTTTTGGAACTGGTAAAAGTCTGGATGAGGCCTTCGGCTTAATTGATACAGCAGAAAAAGCGGCTGATATTTTAGTTAAAGTCAATTCTATGGGGGGAGCAAACAAAGGAATTACAGATCAGGAGTTTAAAGATCTGGCAGCAAGATTTGGAGTTGAACCAATGGCAGGAGTTTTAGAATAGCAAATAACTGGCTTGCTGGTTAGTCTGGTAAGCCAGTTTAAAAATAGCTTGATAAGTGAATTAATTAACTAATAATTTAGAGGAGGAATTTTATAATGTTAGAAAGCAGAACTTTATACTGGCCGTCAACAACTTTTATTGGACCTGGTGCGATTAAGGATATGGGACAGGCACTTCAGTCACGAGACTTTAAGAAGGCTTTAATTGTAACTGATCAGGTATTAAACGAGATTGGCATAGTTGATCAAATAACAGCTGTTTTGGCTGAAAATTCAATTGAATATGTTGTTTTTGATCAGGTACAGCCGAACCCAACCACAAAAAATGTTAATGATGGATTAGAGGTTTTAAAGGAAAATGATTGTGATTTTATTCTTTCCCTGGGTGGTGGTTCACCGCAGGATGCAGCTAAAGGAATTGGAATCTTAGCGACAAATGGGGGAGACATTAAAGATTATGAGGGAATAGATCAATCAGATAATAAATCATTACCAATTGTAGCGGTTAACACTACTGCTGGAACAGCCAGTGAAGTCACAATTAACTATGTAATTACAAACGAAGATACTCACATCAAAATGGTAATGGTGGATAAAAACTCTCTGGCAGAAATTGCAGTCAGCGATCCCGAATTAATGACTGCCAAGCCAGCAGATTTAACTGCTGCAACTGGAATGGATGTTTTAACTCACGCTGTAGAAGCTTATGTTTCAGAAGGAGCTTTCCGCTTGAGTGATAAATTGGCTTTAGAATCAATTGAACTGGTAGGAGAAGCCTTAAGAGATGCGGTTAAAAATGGTGATGATTTAGAAGCCAGATCTAAAATGGCCTATGCTTCCTATATAGCTGGAATGTCTTTTAATAATGCAGGTTTAGGTTATGTACATTCTATGGCTCACCAGCTGGGTGGAATGTATGATTTACCACACGGAGTCTGTAATGCGGTTTTACTGCCTCATGTAGAGGAATATAATTCTAAAAATACCGATGATAAATTGAGAAATGTTGCTCAGGCTCTTGGTAAAGATGTAGAAGGGCTTTCTACAGCAGAAGCCAATCAGGCGGCAATAGATGCTATCAGGGAATTGTCCAGTGATATAGGGATTCCCGCTGGTCTCAAAGAACTGGGGGTTAAAGAAGAAGACCTGAAAGAAATGGCTAAAAATGCACTTAATGATGTCTGTAAGGGAACTAATCCTCGCGAAGTAGATTTGGAAGCAACAATCGAGATTTATAAGAGAGCTATGTAAAATAAAATTACTAACTGGCTCACTTTTTACAATTTAGTGAGCCAGTTAAACAAGAAAAACAAAAATAAATAAAGAATATATTGAATTTTAACAAAAGATAAGTTATAATAAATACAGATTAAATAAAACAAAACAAAGCAAAGCGGGAAGTAAAACTCTAAGATTATGCATTTATAACTTGAATTTTTTGAAAAATATCAATTTTAAAATGGGGTGTCAAGATGCAGAGGTTTGGATTTAAATTATTTCTTAAAGATGAAAGGACCACTGAAGAATACAAGAAAAGGCATGATCAAATCTGGCCTGAAATGCTGGAAGTTTTAGATAAGGCTGGTATTAAAAATTATTCGATCTGGAATTCTGGTAAAGAACTATTTGGTTATTACGAATGTCAGGATGGAGAATATGCAGATAGAATTCAGGCAGAAAGTGAAATAGTCGCTAAGTGGAATCATTATATGGAAGATCTGCTGGTCAGTGAAAAAAATGAAGAAGGCAAACTGGTTCCAGTTATTGAGCCGATGAAATTAATGTTTTATAAGAAATAAAGAGCAGATAAATTTGTCCTGATTAATGAGTTTAATTGTAATAATTTTCTGGAATTTATTTTTTATCTGGCAAGATCCTGCAGGATAAGGAGTGAGAGAATAATGTCTGATCAATACATACTTGAATTAAAAAATATTACTAAAAAATTTCCCGGTGTCAAAGCATTAGATAATGTGAATTTCCAGTTAAAAGCTGGTGAAATACATGCCTTAATGGGAGAAAATGGAGCTGGAAAATCAACATTTATTAAAGTTATTACCGGTGTTCATCAGCCAAATGAAGGTGAGATTTATCTTAATGGAGAAAAGATTGAGATTAATGATCCTAATGATTCTAAAGATCTTGGTATAGCTGCAATTTATCAGCATGCTACCAGTTATCCCCATCTAAGTGTTACCGAAAATATTTTTATGGGACATGAAAAAATTGACTCCAGCAGCAAAAGAATTATGTGGGGAGATATGCATCAGGCAGCTGCTAAACATTTAGAGGAGTTGGGAGCTGATTTTGACCCCCGGAGAAGAATGAGCACTTTAAGTGTTGCTCAACAGCAGATAGTAGAGATTGCTAAAGCTATTTCCACCAGAGCTGAAATAATCATTATGGATGAGCCAACAGCATCATTAACCAAAACAGAAAGTGAAGATCTATACAAGATCACAGAAAAATTACAGA
Organism: Halanaerobiales bacterium; assembly: GCA_036172385.1. Taxonomy (GTDB): domain Bacteria; phylum Bacillota; class Halanaerobiia; order Halanaerobiales; family Halanaerobiaceae; genus Halanaerobium. Next base: position 14,557 of record JAXKWB010000070.1, read on the forward strand.
AAATTGGTACATCAATAATCTTTATTTCCCATCGTTTTGAAGATATGTATCGGCTGGCCGATAGGGTTACAGTCTTGAGAGATTCTAAATATATTGGGACCTGGGGAGTAAATGAAGTCTCAAATAAGGATCTAATTAAGGCGATGGTGGGAAGAGAAATAAATCAGCTGTTCCCAAAAACAAAAAAAGAAATTGGCAGAGAGATAATGCGAGTTGAAAATTTGAGCCGCAAAGGTTTTTTTAAAGATATCTCTTTTTCTTTAAATGAAGGAGAAATTCTCGCTGTTACCGGGCTTGTTGGAGCAGGAAGAACAGAATTATGCGAATCATTATTTGGAATCAAAGAATATGATAGTGGAATAATTTACTTTGAAGATAAAGAAGTTAAGATTAAAGAAGTTGCAGATGCAATGAATCTCGGGATTGGATATTTACCTGAAGACCGGCAGGAACAGGGTTTAATTC
>JAXKWB010000071.1:0-9548 GCA_036172385.1 Halanaerobiales bacterium
GGATGAAGATATCTATCTGACCACCACAGACCCATCCAATTTCCGCTGCTTCTTTCCGGGTTAAAGTAAGTTTCAACTTTTCAGATTTTCCTTTTTCTATTAAAGCCATAGCTTTTTCTATCACCTTTTTTTCGTCCTGACCTCCACCAATACTACCGAAAGTTTCCCCCTCTTCGCTAATTATCATTTCAGTTCCAGTATTACGGGGAGAAGAACTCTTAGCCTGGATTATAAAGGCTCTGGCCAGTTTAAGATTTTCTTTTTTTAATTCAATAATTTTTTTTAGAATTTCTTTCTTCACTACTTATCCCTCCTGACGGCAATGATCTCTGCCGCAATCGCCACAGCTATCTCTGCTGGTGTTTCACTGCCGATATCCAGTCCTATTGGAGCATGAACTGCTTCCAGTTTTGACTCCTTTATCCCATCATCTCGCAGCTGATTATAAACAGTTTTGATCTTGCGAGAACTGCCAATCATACCCAGATAAGCTGCTTCAGAATTAATAACATTTTTTAAGACCTGATAATCATGCTGATGTCCCCTGGTAATAATCACTAAATAATCGTTTTCTTTAATTTTAGCACTGGCAAAATAATCAGTATAATCTAAAAGCAGCAGCTGATCAGCTGTTGGAAATTTATCATAATTTAAAAATTCTTCCCGATCATCGACCACTGTAATTGTAAAATCCAGAAGACTGCAAATTTTAACCAGCGGTTCAGCAATGTGGCCGGCTCCAAATACAGTTAAATGCGGCTGATCAACCACCGGCTCCAGAAAAATCTCCAGTTTATTATCCTGGTCTAAATTGATTTTTTTCAACTGAGAGTCTGTATTTTTCTTTTCTCCTAATTCCAAAATTTTGTTTTTCAAATCTGCATTCAAAAAGAATTTCTCCAGCTCACTTTCCAGCTGGTCAGAAGAAAATTCAATTATTCCTTCCTCATCAAATAAAAACATCTCTCCCAGCAAATTTTGCGATATTTCTTCACTATCAATATCTGTTAAAACTGCTGTCAGTATTTTTTTATTTCCCTGTAATTCGTCAAAAACTTTTTTGAAAAAATCTTCCATTTCTGCCACGTCCTTTCGTTACGAAAGTTTAAAGCACCAGTTATTTTATAATAAGTAGTAATCCTAAATCCAGGATTAATTTTACCTTCCTTTTTATTATTTTCACCATTAGCTAGTATTTTTCCTGCATCAAAAGCCAATTATTCATGTATCCACCAGGCAAATTATTCCTCTTTCCGGAAAATTTAAATCTCTATCTAGTTTTGAAATTTGCTGATCTATTGTAAATACTAATTATTCTTTAGTCTAAAATTATTTTTTCTATATTTTTGATAAACCTCTTTAAAATCCAGATCCACAGTAATTTCCCGATAGTCAGAGGAATAGCGATAAATTTTTCTCGGGACTAAATCAAACAGATTACGCAGTCCAGATTCACCTTTAAGTTTTAATACTTTTTTTCTAAACTTATTTTTTATGATTACAGGGTGGCCTTTTTGACCCTGGTACTGAGGCAGAAAGATTTCTGCTTCAAGTTCTAAATATTTTTGATAAAATTCACGGTATATCTCAGGACCAATAAAAGGTTTATCAGCCAGGGTAAAAAGCAGATGTTGATTGCCTGCTGGCAGCTCGGTTAATGCCTTTTTGATTGAAGACATCATTCCTTGTTGATAATTATCATTTTCCACAATTTTGATAATTCCATTTTTCAGCTCAGTCCTGTATTTATCCAGCAAATAATTTTTTATTCTCCTCTTTTCAGCGCCAATTACAACTTTTAGCTCCTCATCTACAATTTCTGCTGTCAGCAAATTGTCGATAGTTTTACCTAGTATGGTATTTTCTGCTTCCCATTCCAGAAGCTGCTTTAATTCACCCATTCTTTTTGCTTCTCCGGCCGCCAGAACAACTGCTGTCAGCATAATTAAGACTCCACCGGAACCCAGACAGAATAGCCTTCTTTGGCCGTACCTTTTACTTTAAATTGCCCGTTTGCCTCACCATCAGTTTTAACTTTTTCTTCAATATTTCCTGTATAATCATAATACTCTGTATCTGCCTTACCTGAGTTAACCGTCTTTTCTATAATTTCTCCATTCTCATGTTTAGTGATCATCATTACCAGTCCACTGCCGGGATGCTCCTGATCACCACTGCGAATATAGGAATAAGTATTTTCATCATTGGATTCACTCTCATAAGCTTCTCCATAGGCAAATTTTTTGCGGGCCTCAATTAAGTTATTAATTACCTCTTTTAAGCCAAAATGATGATAATCTTTCCAGAACACTTTGGGAACACCATCTCTGCGCATTAAAATATAGCAGTAAGCCTGCAGCTTTCTCTGAGCCACAGCTTCTGTAGAGTATTCACTTGCTTCATCTCTTTCTGTATCATGGTTTTCAATAAATGTTATGGCCCGATATTGATAGTCCTTTCTGTTAACCAGGCCTTTTTCTCCCAGCCAGCGCATGTCTAAATTACCATTCATCAGCTCTATAAACCTTTCTCGTAAAGGGAAATCGAAAACATGTAATTTGGGGTGGTTTATTGATTCTAAATAATCCACTAAAGTATCAACATCATTAATCCAGGCTTCTCCAATATAAAATAATTCTTTCTCTGAAGACTGATCTGTCTCTTCTATAAAATCATAAATCATGGAATTATCTACATGTTTGCTGGCATCAAAGCGAAAACCATCAAATCCTATCTCATTAATTATCCATTTACCCCAGCTGATGGTATCTTCTCGCACATCCTGATTTTGATAATCCAGATTGGCCCCCATCAGATAATCATCAGCAAAAGAATCATCCCATTCTTTTGTATTAAAAAGCAGTTTTCCTGCTTCTTGAGTTAATTCGTTCCAGTCTGTACCATCAAAACAATTCCAGTCTAACTTTAAAGAACTGTATTTATTTCCCCGGCCGGGAAAAGTGAATTTTGTCCAGACTTCTGCCTCAGAACAGTCTTTTAACTTTACTTTTTCTTTTTCGTCAGCTCCCATTCGGTGGTCTAAAACAGCATCATATAATAATTTTAAATCACATTTATGCAGTTTTTCTACAGCATTGATCAGCTCTTTTTTTGTTCCATATTTTGTTCTTTTAGAACCTTTTTGCTCAAATTCTCCCAGATCCCAGAGATCATAGGTGCCATAACCAACATCATCAACCCCTGCAGCTCCTTTGTTTGCTGGAGGAAACCAGAGTAAATCAAAACCTGACTCTGCAATCTCTTCAGCCTGATCAGCCAGCAGCTGCCATAAATTAGCCTCTTCCGGATATTCCTCTGCATATTTTCCAGTATTCATCTCCCAGTAAAAAGTCTGTAAAATAACAGGATTTTCCAATGCTATTCCTCCTCCAAAAATAATAATTAGCTCCTGAATTCTATGTTTGAATTATCTATTAATTCTAAGTAACCTCTTCTACTTATTAATTATTTTATCATAGATCAAATCTTTTTTACATTAATTTCAATTGATAAAAGAAAAAATCCCCTCTAGAGGAGATTTAGAACAAGAATTTAAAATGTTTCGACAAAAATCGACATGTAAACGGTAGGTGCACACACACACAAGAAAAACCCCGCCCAGAACCCTGGACGGGGTAAGTTGTCTCAGTTTATACAGTTATTGAACTCTATAACTTCACAACGTTTTCAGCTTGTGGACCGCGGTCGCCTTCAACGATTTCGAATTCTACTTCCTGATCGTCTTCAAGTGTTTTGAAACCTTCGTCCTCAATAGCTGAGAAGTGTACAAATACATCATCGCCATCTTCTCTTTCAATAAAACCATAACCTTTTTTCGCGTCAAACCATTTTACTTTACCTGTGTAAATCATATTAATTCATTCCCCCTAGGAATAATTCTATATTTGGGGTTCGTTCAGTTAAAACTTCACCCATCGATAGTGATTATACCATAAGAAAAAAACCATTTCAAGGGTTTGTTTCTGACAATTTATTTCGTATTCAAAATATTTTATTCTAAATTTCTATAGAACTTAACCATATCTCTGCCTGCACCTTTGGCAATATAAAGGGCCGTATCTGCCTGTTTAATTAATCGTTCAGCAGAATATTTTCCTTCCTGGTTAACCGCCACTCCTATCGAAACAGTTATTTTTAATTTTTCACCTTCAAAATCAACTTCCAGACCGCGTATTTTATTCATTAAGCGGCTGATTACTCTGGATAAAATACTTTTGTCCACTACATTAAAATAAATCACAAATTCTTCCCCACCATAACGGGCAACAATGTCATTTTCTCTGATTTCTGACTGCAGAACTTCTGATAATTCTCTTAAAACCTGATCTCCAGCCTGGTGGCCGTACTGGTCATTAAAGTCCTTAAAATTATCAATATCCATTATGGCAACTGAATATTTTTCGCCATCTTTTTGCTGCAGCTGACTGTGAAAATAGGAATGATTATAGAGGTTGGTCAGTCCATCAGTAACTGATAATCTTTTTACCTTATGATGATTTAAAGCATTTCTGATGCTGACCCGGATCTGATTGGCCAGAGTCCTGATAAACTTTTTCTGATTTTCATTAATTAACTGCTGGTACCTGGACTGCATTGCATAAAGAATTCCCTGATAATCATTTAAATTAATGGGAATAGCAATTAAAGTCTCAATATTTTCAAAAACATCAACCTCATTTTCTATCAATATTTGATCTGAAGCTGCAATATCTTGATAGTGACCCTTTAAATAGAAATATAACTCACTCTCTGCTTCAACATTAATATTTTTCATCATTTTTAGCTTGTTATCTTCCTGTTTAAAAATCACTGCAGCTGACATCCCCATTGTCCCCACAATTATATCGAGTATCCGCTCATAAAGCAGATCTAAATCCAGAGTTGAATAGAGAAAATCGGAAGTCTGCTCCAGAGTTGAGAGACTGGCCAGGTTTCTTTCCAGACTCTCATATAAAATTGCTTTTTTCAAATAATTGGGAATCTGCTCTATAAAAAGATGATTTTTCTTAATATCATAAAGATCCACTTCATTACTTAAAATTATTAATAAAGCTTCCACTTCTTTGTCCAGTGGAATTAAGAATGCATTTTTAAAACCAAGTATATTTTCCCGGCTGCTGATTTTTGTGGGCCGCTCCTGCCAGAATTCTTTAAATACATCATAGGCTTTTGCTCCCAGGTTATCATCCAGATAAATTTTGATTAAATTTTCAGCTTCCTCAATGATAATTCCACCACTATAATCCTGGTCATCAAAAATCATTTTAAAAAGAATGGCAGCGGTTTCTTCAACTTTATGATTACCGGTTGCCTGATTTGCTCTACTCATTTTATCATTAATCATTTCCAGCTCAGAAACTACTTTTTTAGATAGATGAAATAAGTGCTCTGTTTTGACATCCGGTTTCTCCGTATCAAATTTTATCTTTTTATGGATAACTTCATCCTTTTCGCTTAAATAGAGCACTGTAGTTGTAATATTTAAATATTCAAATCGATTATCTATAATTCCATATTCTCCACCCGAACAAAAACCAGCTTTGGGAGAAGGAATGACTTTTATTTCCTCACTCAAACTGGAATTCAGGCTTTTTAAATATCGGTTTCTCCCGGCACAGGAATAAATAAATGAAAACTCGGGATGAAAGTCAAGGTTTTTCTGCAGCCGCATCGAATTAGAAAGAATTTTATTTAAACTACCATAAGAAATCTTAACCTGATCACCAGTTTTCAATTCACCCGAAAACTTAATTCCATTCCCGACCACCTCAGTCGCCGAACGGGCATTTTGAAAACCTCTATTTAAAAGCAGTGGGAATTCAGCTGCAGCTGCAGCAGGTAATTTATCTTTAATATCCTCTCCCAAAAATTCCGAATAAACCTGAAAAATATTTCTGCCATCAAGCTCATAAACCACCTGATCTTCGGCTTTAGTAATTTCCATTTCCCGACTGATGCTGTCCCAGCCCATACTGTAATTCCATTTAGCCTGCAGCTGACTGCCGTTAAGAATCAGAGCCAGACTGCCTCTTTTGATGATTCCACTTTTATCAAAGAGATAACACTGCTCATTTTCTCCACCAGGATTGGCCTGTCCACCCGCAATTAGAGGTACGGTTTCTAATTTGTTAAGTTCTTCAACCAGCTGATCTCCATTTGTATATTTTTTATCAGAAAAAATTATAATTGCTTTAGTGTCAGCTTCTATTTCTGTCATTATTTTTTTAGCATTTTCCCTGCTGCTTAATTCACTTTTCAGCAGTTTAAAACTGCTTTTCTCAAAAAGCAGTGCTGCTGCAGTTATCTTTTTTGTCTTAACTTCATTTTCAAAAATTACCTCTTCTGCACTGACCCCAATTAAAGTGGAGAGGGGTAAATAACGATTAAAAGCAGATATTATTTTTCTGTTCACCGCTTCAGATTTAGCTGAAAAAATCTGTACTACCTGAGCAGGTGAGTCTTTAATTTTTTTGAAAAAATCTATTAGTTCATTTAAACTCTGAGATTGTATTGTTTCTACCTGCAACTTTTACACCCTTCCACCAAATAGTCTTTATCTTTTTGAAATTATTTCTGTATTACAAAAATTGCCTACACTTAATTCATTTCTCTCTTTATTTACAAGTTCCTGCAAATTAGGAAAAAAATAAGGGAACTATCATTATGATAGTTCCCCGGCAATAGTCAATAGTTATAATCAAAAAAATTTGCAGTCTATAATTTTTTATCAAGTGTTATTCGTTTCGTCCTTTGACTGCTACAGAACCAAAATAAAATAAGACTGCTGTAATAATAATCACCGCTCCAGATGGCAGATCATAATAATAGGAAAAAGTTAAGCCGCTAAAAGAAAATAAAAGCCCGAAAACAACAGCCAGCCCCATAATTTTTTTCAGATTATCTGTATATAAGCGAGCAGCTGCCGGAGGTGCTGTCAAAAGAGCAATAACCAGTACTATCCCGACAACTCTAATTAAAATCACTATTGCAAGAGCAATCATTACAAATAAAAAGTTTTCTAAAAGGGTTGATTTAACCCCGAGTACTCTCAAAAATTCTTCATCAAATAAATAGGCCTTCCAGTAATTAAAAAGACTGGTAATCGCTAAAATCATAAATACAGTTAAGGCTCCCATCAGCCAGACATCTATTCTGCGAACTGTTAAGATATCCCCAAATAAATAAGAAGAAATATCTGGTGGATATCCCGGAGTAAAACCAATAAATAAGACACCTAAAGCCATTCCTAAAGACCAGAACATCCCGATCAGGGTGTCCGAACCAGTCCCGATTTTACGGCGAATAGATGCAATCGCCAGTGAAGCTGCAACTGCAAAACCAAAAGCCCCATAAATCGGTTCAATATTTAAGAGATATCCAAGTCCAATTCCTCCAAAGGAGGTATGGGCAATTCCTCCACTTAACATTACCAGTTTTTTCTCCACAATAATTGTTCCAATTAGCCCACAGACAATGCTGGCCAGGACTGCTGCAAAAAATGCATTCTGCATAAATTGATAGTTTAAAATTGCATCAATCATTATTTTCCTCCTCTCCATGAGGGGCAAATACATGATGAGGATGGCCGTGAGCAATTAAATCTACCGGACAGCCAAAAACCTGTTCTGTTGTCTCCTGATCCAGATACTTATCACCATGGTGATAAAGCTTCTCGTTTAAACAGGCCAGAGTATCAAAATAAGAAGATACTGCAGCCATATCATGGGTTGCCACAATAATTGTTTTATCCTCATTTAAATTCTTTAACAATTCGTAGATTTGGGAGGTGGAACTGGCATCAACATTCGCCGTTGGCTCATCCAGAAGCAGGATCTCAGGTTCTACAGCCAATCCTCTGGCAATTAAAACCCGCTGCAGCTGGCCGCCCGAAAGTTTACCAATCTGTCTATCTTTAAGGTGAAGCAGGTTAAGCTGATCTAAAACCGCCTCAGCTTTTTTTATATCTTCATTTTTATACTGATGAAAAAATCTGACTCTACCTCCCAGCCTGGCCATCAGGACAACATCCAGAACACTAATCGGAAAATCACGGTCAAAATTAGAGATCTGAGGCACATATCCAATTTTATCAACAGCCTGACTAAGAGGACTACCAAAAACTTTAACCTCTCCTGCCTCAGGTTCAATTAAACCCAGGATAACTTTTAAAAGTGTGGTCTTGCCTCCACCATTGGGGCCAATAATCCCTAAAAAAGCACCCTCTGCAACCTGAATACTAATTTCTTTTAAAGCATTTATCTTACCATATTTAACTGAAACATCTTTCAATTCAACTGCATAGGCCACTACTGATCATCTCTTTCTGCAAGTACAGCTGCTATTTTTTTCGCCATTACTTTTAAGTTATCTATATAATTCCGGGCTAAAGGATTGAGCTGAATGATTTCTCCACCGAGTTCTTCGGCAACTGCTCTGGCCCTGCTGCTGTCAATTTCTGTCTGATAAAAAACATTCTTGATTCCCTGCTGACGCGCATATTCTATAATTTCCTGCAGATGACGGGGTCCGGGCTCCTTGCCCTCTTCCTCTATCGCCAGCATTTTTAGACCATAATGTTCAGTGAAATATCCAAATGAAGGGTGATAAACCAGGATTTCCTGGCCCTGATAGTCGGCCAATAATTCCTGATTTTCCTGATCAACTGCCTCCAGTTTTTCTAAATACTGGTCTGTATTTTCTTTAAATTCTGTTTCATATTCGGGCAGGATTTCTATTAACTCATCTCTCATTATTTCCACCATCAGGCTAGCTCTTGCTGGAGAAAGCCAGATATGGGGATCTCTGCCTCCTTGATGACTGTGACCATGCTCATCCTTTTTCTCTTTCTGCTCCTCGTCAACTTCAGGAGCAGTCTCTTCCTCTCCAAAATAACGGTGAGGATATTTTGATTCAATTCTTTCAAATAATTTTATCACTTCTAAGCCGGACTGTTCTTCAGCCCTGGGCAAAATATTCTGCACATCTGCCGGTACTCCCATCGAAAAATAGATACTGGCTTGATTAAAAGCCCGCATTTCGGCAGGTGAAGGAGCATAATTAGCAGGACTATATCCCCTGGGAATCATTTCTACAACCTCTACTCTATCACCGGTGACTGCTTTTACCATTTCCAGCTGAGGAACAATTGTTACAGCAACTGTGGCTTCAGCCGCAGCTGCCGAAAAAGATCCTGCCAGAACCAGGGTTATTATTATAAAAAGCAAAAATACTCTTCTGGTCAAATACATCAAAATCACCTCTCTATATTTTAAATAATATTTCTCAGCAGCAGCTGAAGCACTCCAAAAATACCACCAAACCAGCCGTACTGTTTTAAGTGGGCAAAATACTTACCGGCAAAACTGTCAAAAACTTCTTCGATTTCTGCCGGATTCATTTTCCTGACTTCAGCAGCTGTTAATTCTTTTAGCTCCAGACTTTTAAGCAGAGCTTCCGAATTAGCCTTAAAGCTGTCAACACCAGCTTCTACAAATAAGGCCAGCAGATATTCCAGGCTCTCTCTCTCC